>NZ_JADDIL010000133.1:0-12732 GCF_020826795.1 Microtetraspora sp. AC03309
GCTCGGGTTCCTTCCTCGGTCCACCGCCGTGCCCTGCGCGGGCTCGCCGGCAGGGTGCTCGTCGGAGATCACGGGTAACGGACAAACCAAACCCGGGTTTCGCTAGTCTCATGCGGTTATGACGATATTCACGGACTTTACGACGTTCGGCGCGTGGCGGCGGGTGGGAGTTCCCGTCGCTCTGGCCGTTTCCGCCCTTTCGCTGGCCGCCTGCTCGGGCTCCTCCGGCTCCGCCGAACCCACGGCCACGGTCACGGTCACCGCACCCCCCTCTCCATCCGATGAGCCGTCCCCCGAGGCGTCACCGGCGTCCTCTCCCTCGCCCGAACCCTCCTCCACCAGTGTGTTCGACGACCCGGCGGACGACGACTGGCCGCCGATCTCGGACAAGACCCCGCCGATCTTCGGGGAGGTCTTCCAGTCCGACCCTGGGCACGATTTCACGAAGGGCATCAGCCCCAGCCGTGACGGCATCGTCCGCGGCGAGCTCCGGACCATGCAGGACGCGAACGTCGCGGAGTACGTCCCCATCAAGTTCGTCAAGGACCCGAGCAGCGGCCAGGGCCGCTTCGAGGGGCCGAAGGAGGGCGATGTGATGGCCTTCGCCGCGCCGATCGCCAAGAACGTCGTCTTCCTCAGCGCCGTCGGCTGTGACGGCAAGGACCAGACGATCAACAACCAGTACATCGGCACCCAGAGCTGCTCGCGGGACAAGCTCATCTCCCGCGCGGTCAAGGGCGGCCTGTACGCACTGATCACGGTGAAGAACCACCAGATCGCCAAGGTCGTCGAGATCTACGCCCCGTGATCGGGGTACGGCTACCGCCGCGCGCCACGCCCGCGGTAGCCGTACGTCGACACACCTGTGACCTATCCCTATCCGCTCGTCCCCTTCGAGGAATAGGGTGAGGTGATGGATCGTCGCATCTTCGGGCTGGAGAACGAGTACGGCGTCACCTGCACGTTCAGGGGGCAGCGGAGGCTGTCACCGGACGAGGTCGCGCGGTACCTGTTCCGGCGAGTGGTGTCCTGGGGCCGATCGAGCAACGTCTTCCTCCGCAACGGCGCACGTCTGTATCTCGACGTGGGCAGCCATCCTGAGTACGCCACCCCCGAGTGCGACAACGTCGTGGAGCTCGTGACCCACGACAAGGCGGGGGAGCGCATCCTCGAAGGTCTCCTCCTGGACGCCGAGAAGCGGCTCCGGGAGGAGGGCATCGCGGGGGACATCTACCTGTTCAAGAACAACACCGACTCCGCGGGCAACTCCTACGGCTGCCACGAGAACTACCTCGTCGGCCGGCACGGCGAGTTCGGGCGGCTGGCCGACGTGCTGATCCCGTACCTCGTCACCCGGCAGATCATCTGCGGCGCGGGCAAGGTGCTGCAGACGCCGCGCGGCGCGGTCTACTGCGTGTCCCAGCGGGCCGAGCACATCTGGGAGGGCGTGTCCTCCGCGACCACCCGGTCCAGGCCGATCATCAACACCCGGGACGAGCCGCACGCCGACGCCGAGCGGTTCCGCCGCCTGCACGTCATCGTCGGCGACTCCAACATGAGCGAGACGACGATGCTGCTCAAGGTCGGCGCCACCGACCTGGTGCTGCGCATGATCGAGGCCGGCGTCGTGATGCGCGACCTGTCACTGGAGAACCCGATCCGGGCCATCCGCGAGGTCTCGCACGACATGACCGGGCGGCGCCGGGTCCGCCTGGCGAACGGCCGTGAGGCGTCCTCGCTGGAGATCCAGCAGGAGTACCTCCTCAAGGCGAAGGACTTCGTCGACCGCAGGGGCGGCGACGAGACGAGCAAGCGGGTGCTGGAGCTGTGGGAGCGCACGCTCCGCGCGGTCGAGACCGGCGATCTCGACCTCGTCGCCCGCGAGATCGACTGGGTCACCAAGTACCAGCTGATTGAACGTTACAGACGGAAGTACGACCTTCCGCTGTCGTCGCCGCGGGTCGCCCAGCTCGATCTGGCCTACCACGACGTCCACCGCCGGCGGGGTCTGTACTACCTCCTGCAGCGGCGCGGCTCGGTCGAGCGGGTCGCCTCCGACGTCCGGATCTTCGAGGCGAAATCGGTTCCGCCGCAGACCACACGGGCCAAGCTGCGCGGCGAGTTCATCCGCAAGGCCCAGGAGAAGCGTCGCGACTTCACCGTCGACTGGGTGCATCTCAAGCTGAACGATCAGGCACAGCGGACCGTGCTCTGCAAGGATCCTTTCCGCAGTGTTGACGAAAGGGTCGACAAGCTGATCGCGGGCATGTGATCTCTTTACGCCGGGCGGACAGCGGGTTCGGGTAGGGTTACCCGAACCTAGCTGTCTGTCTAGAGGAAACCACATGCGTCGCCGTACGGCAGTACTCGCCGCTCTACCCTTGATATTCGCCGCGGCCTGCGGAACCGCCCAGAAGACCGACTCTGGGGCGGCTCCGGCGGGCAGCTCAGGCATCAAGGTGGCCGGGCAGGCCGACCAGAAACCCACCGTGACGTTCCCGTCCGGCAAGCCGCAGTTGACGTCCTCCTCACAGAAGATCATCGAGGGTAACGGCACGCCGGCCAAGGACGGCGACGTGCTCACCGCCAAGGTGACCGTCTACAACTGGGACGGCAAGGACAACAAGTCGCCCGGTTCGGACTACGACCAGAACAAGTCCGAGTTCGTCACGGTCAGCTCGCAGCTGCCCAAGGCGCTGCACGAGGCCCTCGTCGGCTCGAAGCCCGGCGGCCGCGTCCTCGCGGTGATCGCGAAGGACAACCTGACGGAGGACCAGCTCGCCTCCGCCAAGCAGCAGGGCACCGACTTCACCACCACGTCGCAGGTGCTCGTGGTCGACGTGCTCTCGGCGGCGGCCAAGGCGGCCCAGGGTACGGCGACCGACCCCGGCGTCGAGGGGGTCAAGCTGGTCAACCCGGGCGGCGACAAGGCTCCGACGCTGACCACCAAGACCAACGCCAAGCCGCCCAAGGGCCTCGTGGTGAAGACCGTGATCGAGGGCAAGGGTCCCAAGGTCACCGCCGACCAGATGGTCCTCGCGCACTACACCGGCAAGATCTGGGGCACGGACAAGCAGTTCGACTCCAGCTGGGAGCGCGGCGAGCCGACGACGTTCGCCCTCAACCAGGTCGTGAAGGGCTGGTCGCAGGGCCTCACCGGCGTGCCGGTCGGCAGCCGCGTCCTGATCACGATCCCGCCGGACCTCGGGTACGGCAAGGAGGGCAACGCCCAGGGCGGCATCAAGGGCACCGACACCCTCGTCTTCGTCGTGGACGTCCTCGGGGCCGCCTGAGTCCCGGGTCACGTTGTGACGGCGCGCCGGAGGCCCATCGCCTCCGGCGCGCCGTCGCCGTTCGCGCTCGGGAGAGTCCGCCTCACCCCGGCGTGAAGGCCGGAGCGCTACCGACGAATCGTGTAGCTGTCGCCGTACACCTTCCACTTGAGCGGTGGCACGAGGTCGAGGTTGCCCGCCCTGAGGAAGACCCGCTGCGCCGTGTCCACCCGGCTGGTGTCGCTGTGCGCCTCCTCGGTCTTCATCGCGGCCTTGCGCGCGTTGAGGAACGCGTTGAGGTAGGCGACCTCGTCTCCGCCCTGTGCCGGCGTCCTGGCCTTCTTCATCGCGGTCCTGCGGATCCCGCCGAAGCTGACGCTGTCGCCGCCGGGCCCGTGCATGACCATGGCGTCGTAGTAGATGAACTGGCCGAGCGCGCGCAACCCGTCCTTCTTGGCCTGCCGTACGGCGGGGGTGAAGTAGACCCGGTCGCGCTCGTCGTTCTGCGCCCGCTGGAACGCCTTGTCGGCGGCGGCCCTGCGCCAGGCCCTCATGAAGGCGGAGCCGAGGCCCTTGTGCGAATCGGTGCCGTTGACCTTGCGCAGTGCCGGAAGGTATCGGGCGAGTACGTTCCCCGGCACACGCTCGGTGTAGAGCGCGACGAGGTCGAGCATGTCGCCCGTCCCTGAGCAGAACCCGATGATCCCCGCCGTGTAGCCGCGGCCGTCGTCGATGTCCTCGATGTACTTGTACTGGGCCTTCCAGTTCAGGGAGGAGTTCTCCGCGCTGGAGACCAGCCGCATCGCGATGTCCTTCTTGTGCGGATCGGTGAGGTCGGCGGCCTCGGCGCCGACGACCCTGATCTCGACGGCGGGGCTTTGGGCCGCGGCGAGCTCGGCCCGCACCGGGCCCAGCGCCGGTACGCGGGCCGAGACACGGGCCGAGACGTGGGCCGGGACCTCGGCCGTGAGTACGGCGACCGCCGTCACCGTGAGCAGGAGGGCGGCTCGTCTGATGGCGGGATAAGCCATGGGGGTGGTCTCCGTTTCCCGCCCCTGTCTCCGGAGGGAAGCGGGGGAGTGGGGGCGGATCGCATAGGGGGATTTATCCTGACAAGGTTTAGTTAGGAAGGTTTCCTAATGAGAGCAGTATCGGTGTTCTCTGTCAACGCCGTCCGGCTGTCGTACGCGAGTGCCGGGAGGCGGGAGGACCGTACCGCCTGGATCGCGGCCGCCTAAACTCCGCCTGTGGGAAGCGACGAACTCGACGCCGTGGGCGTGCTGAACGATCCTCTCCGGCGTGAGCTGTACCGGTTCGTGGCGACGCGGGGGCGGGAGGTCGGCCGGAACGAGGCGGCCGAGGCTCTGGGGATCCAGCGCACGCTCGCGGCCTTCCATCTGGACAAGCTGGCCGACGCCGGACTGCTCGAAGCGGACTTCCGGCGCCTCACCGAGCGGACGGGGCCGGGAAGCGGCCGTCCGGCCAAGGTCTACCGGCGGGCCAGGGGGGAGCGTCTCGTGAGCCTGCCTCCGCGCGACTACCGGACCCTGGCGCTGGTCCTGGCCGAGGTGGTCGACCTGCTCGGCGCGGACGATCAGGCCGAGGCGGTCGCGCGCCGTGCCGGAGAACGGCTGGCGCGCGGCGCGTCTCCGGAGGGCGGCGGCGCCGTCGCGGAGGGGGGCGGCGACGCGGCCGACGACGGTGCCCGTCCCGGCCTGGCCGCGCTGCTTGAGGATCGCGGCTACGAGCCGTACGAGGAGGAGGGCCGGATCCGGCTCCGCAACTGCCCGTTCCACGTGCTGGCCGAGCGGCATCCGCTGCTGGTGTGCTCGATGAACCTCGCGCTCTGCCAGGGGGTTCTCGCGGGCCTCGCCGACACGGAGACATCGGCCGAACTGGACCCGCGTCCCGGGGAGTGCTGCGTGGTGTTTTCTAAAAATAATGAGAGTTGACATAGAAGCGCCGGGCGCGGAAGGCTGAGCGGCATGCATCTCGCCCAGCTGAACGTCGCGCACATGAGCGCCCCCCTGGACAGCCCGCGGCTCGCCGACTTCGTCGCCTCGCTGGAGCCGGTGAACGCCCTCTCCGACGTCGCTCCCGGGTTCGTCTGGCGGCTCAAGGGAGGCGATCTGCCGACCGACACCGTCCAGCACGACTACGGAGACCACCTGCTCATCAATTTCTCCGTGTGGGAGTCGCGCGAGACGTTGTGGAACTTCGTCTACCGCAGTCCGCACCTTCCGGTCATGCGCCGCCGCCGCGAGTGGTTCGAGCGGGCGGCCGTGCCGTACACGGTGATGTGGTGGATCCCCGAGGGGCACGTCCCGACGCTGGAGGAGGGGATGGAGCGGCTGGAACTGCTGCGCGCCAAGGGTCCGGGACCCGGCGCGTTCACCTTCAGGGACTTCTACGAGCCCGACGGCCTCCCCGCTCAGGAGTGACCGCCCGAGCCGCCGGAAGGGAGCGGTCCCGGCTCAGGTGAGGAGGGAGGCGGCGTGCCGTCCGGCCGCCGCCGACGCCAGGAAGCAGGCGAGGTCCTCGTCGAGCCCCCGGCCCATGGTGGACAGCCGGACCGGGCTCTGCCGCAGCGCCTCGTACAGGCCGTCGACGGGCACGCGGACCAGCTCGTGCCGTACGGCGAGGGCCTGCGCCTGCGCGGCCACCCGCCTGCCGAAGTCGCCGGGCAGCTCCGGGAGCACGACCTGCGCCGGAGCGAGTGCGACCCGCCCGTACGCGGTGAGCGAGTGGTGCGACACCCCCAGATGCCGCTCCCGCAGGTCACCCTCGCTGACCCGCAACGCGGCCACCGGTCGCCCGCCCAGCACGGCCGCGGCGTTGACGGCCTCGCCCGCCGAGACGCCGGAGAAGCCCCAGCGGGTGCCGGTGCCGAGGTTGCCCGGCCCCTGAGCGACCACCGCGACGTCCGCGCCCAGCACGTGCCGGGCCGCGAGCAGGCCGGTGTGCAGGGTGACCGCCTCGACGTCGCCGCCGAACGCCTGGCCCGTGGTGACCACCCCGCACAGCCAGTCCAGCTCGCGCAACCGGCCGCACGACATGGAGAACCAGGCGGGAAGCGCGCCGCCGTCCGGCATGACGTACGCCACGCGAGGCCGCCCGCCGGACGGGGCGAGCTCGCCCGGCGCCGTCGCGGGAGATCCCGTACGGCCGGCCGCGAAGAGACCGCAGAGGACGGCGGGCAGCGCCGAGTGCAGATCCGCGACCACGACGGGCATCCCGTCGATCGAGTCGGCGTCCCTGAGGACCGCGTGGTGGGGCGAGTCCTGCTCGTCCGCGCCGAGGACCGTCGCCTGCAGCGGCGTGTACCTCGCCTTCACCAGATGGCCGGGTCCCGAAGGATCTTGCGGCAAACGGTCCGGAACGGCGACCACCATGGCGTAACCTCCCGTACCGAGGCCCATGGCGAGCGCGGTCGTGTTCAGCAGCACCGTGTCGCCGGGCTCAGGACGACCGACCAGCGAGGGATAGGCCAGCGCCCGGCACTCTCCCTCGGGGACGGAGACGTCCAGCTCCACGGCTCCCGGCCATTCCCGCCGGACCCGGAGCACCTCGCCCTTGCGCCATCTGATCACGTCGCAAAGGGTAGCGTTCAGCACGGAAGACGGGCGCACGAAACCAGGCCGGAGGGGAGGCACGATGTCACGGCGGAAGACCGAGCGCCTGCTCAATCTGGTGATCTGCCTGCTCGCGACCCATCGGCCGCTGAGCGCAGAACAGATCAGGCACGCCGTCCCCGGGTACGACCCGGACAACGACGAGGCGTTCCAGCGCATGTTCGAGCGTGACAAGAACGAGCTTCGCGAGATCGGCATCCCCATCGAGGTCCACAAGGACCCCTGGGAGGAGGACCCCGGCTACCGGATCGTCCGCCAGGCGTACGAGCTGCCCGAGATCACCCTGGAGCACGACGAGGCGGCCGTCATCGGCCTGGCCGCGCAGGTCTGGCAGCGGGCCAGCCTGGCCGAGGCCGCCAGCGGCGCGCTGCTCAAGCTGAGGGCGGGGGGTGTGCGGGCCGATCTCGGCCCGAGCCCGCTCGAACTCCGGGTGGACACCCGCGATCCGTCGTTCCCTCCGCTGTGGGAGGCGGTCAGGGACCGCCGGGCCGTGACGTTCGGCTACCGGCGGGCGGCCGGGGAGTCGGTGCTGACCCGCGTCGTCGAGCCGTGGGGCGTGGTGAGCCGCCGCGGCCGGTGGTACGTCGTCGGCCACGACCGCGACCGGGGCGCCGCCCGCGTGTTCCGGCTTTCCCGGATCGTGGGCGAGGTCACCCCGCTCGGCCGGCCCGGCAGCGTGACCGTGCCCGAGGGCGTCGACCTGCGCTCCATGGTCGGATACCAGGAGATGGGCGTCGAGCGGGTGGCACTCATCAGGGTCCGCCAGGGCACCTGTCTCGGCCTGCGGCACGCGGCGCAGGCCCTCCGGACGGGCACCGACGGCTGGGACGAGGCCGAGCTGACGTTCTCCGACCCCGAGTGGCTGGCCGGGTGGATCGCCAGCCTCGGCTCCGACGCCGTCGTCGTCGATCCGCCGGACGCCCGCGAGGCCGTGATCCGCCGGCTGAAGGGAGCACTCCAGTGATCGAGGCTCCGCGCACCGCTGGGAGGGTGGAGAAGCGATGAGTTCCGATCGGCTGCCGCGCCTGCTCGCGCTGGTGCCGTACCTGATGTCGCACCCCGGCGCGGAGGTGCCCGAGGTGGCCGAGCTGTTCGGCCTGTCGGAGAAGCAGCTCATCGACGACCTCCAGTTGGTGTGGATGTGCGGCCTTCCCGGTCACACGCCCGGCGACCTGATCGACGTGTCCTGGGACGGCGGCGAGATCCTGATCGACAACGCCGACACGATCGCCCGGCCGCTCAAGCTCGGCGTGGACGAGGCGAGCGCGCTGCTCGTGGCGTTGCGCATGCTCGGCGAGCTCCCCGAGTTCAAGGACATGGACGTGCTCGGCCGGGTGATCGCCAAGCTGGAGAGCGCGGCGGGCGAGGGCGCGGCCACGGTCAGCGCCCAGGTCCAGGTCGAGATCGGCGCCGCGCCCGGCGCGCACGCCGTGATCACCGACGCGGCGCGGCGGCGCAGGAGGCTCTCCCTGCGCTACTACGTGCCCGGCCGGGACGAGATCACCCCGCGCGAGGTGGACCCGATCCGGGTCGTGCTCGTGGACGGCAGGCACTACCTCGAAGGCTGGTGCTACCGGGCCGAGGCCATGCGGATGTTCCGGATCGACCGGATCATCGAGGTCGAGGTGCTCGACGTGGCGGCCGACCCGCCGGCCGAGGCCGAGACGATGGACGTCACCGAGGGGGTGTTCCGGCCCTCCGAAAGTGATGAGCTCGTGGAGCTGGAACTGACCCCCCTGGGCCGGTGGGTCTCGGAGTACTACCCCTGCGAGGAGGTCACCGAACTGGGTGAGGGCCGCCTCCGGGTGGCCCTGCGCGCCCGCGACCAGTCCTGGCTCGTACGGCTCGCGCTCCGCCTCGGGGAGAACGGCAGGGTGGTCGCTCCCGCGTCCCTGGCCGACCAGGTCACCGACGCCGCCCGGCAGGCCCTGGCCAACTACGAATGCGTCGCCTGACCGGCGGCGACCTCGCGTCGTCGTCGGCGGCGGGGCGTGGGTACGATTGCGCAGCATGATCTGGATCTCCGCCTCGGTCGCGCTGGCCGTCATCGGCCTCGCGGTGCTCGGCGTCCTGGCGTCCCGGGTCCTCGTCGCGGCCCGCGGTCTCAGCCGGGAAATCGACAGAACGCGACAGCGGCTGGAACGTCACTCCGGCGATTTTCGGGTGGGGATCGGGACCAACCAGGACGGGCATGGGTGAAGACTGCGCACAACAGCGCGTACGATCGGGCTGAGGTACTCCGCTGCGTTTGGTAAGGATGCGTTATGGGCAACTTGGGCCCCACCGAGCTGATCATCATCGGCATTGTCGTCCTGCTGCTGTTCGGTGCCAAGCGGCTGCCGGACACGGCGAAGGCGCTGGGTCAGTCCCTGCGCCTGTTCAAGCGGGAGACCGCGAAGCTTCGCGACGAGGACGCGGACGCCACCGTCGTCAAGGCGCAGGCCGAGCCGGCCCCGCCCCAGCAGGTGACCGCGGCCTCCTCGGTCGAGGATCGGCTCCGCGCGCTCGAGGAGGAGAACCAGCGCCTCAAGGCCGCCTCCGAGCCGACCGTCAACGGCGTGCCGCTCTCCCAGGCACAGAAGAAGGACCAGTCGTCCAGCTGAGACCCACCGCGCGGTAAGGATCCCTAGATGGCGCTGCTGAAGCGGTCGAGCGCGGAGGTCCCCTCCGACGACGACGGTCGCATGACGCTCATGGAGCATGTCCGTGAGCTGCGCAACCGGCTGGTCAAGATGATCCTGGCCGTGGTCGCCGGGACGATCGTCGGTTTCGTGTTCTTCGACCCCATCTGGACGTTCATGACGGGGCCGTTCTGTCGGCTTCCGGAGGCGTACAAGCTCAATGGCGGCACCGGGTGCACGCTGGTCGTGCACGGTGTGCTGGACGGTTTCTTCATCAACCTGAAGGTCGCGGCGATCTTCGGTGTGGTCGTCAGCGCGCCGATCTGGCTCTACCAGATCTGGGCGTTCGTCACCCCCGGGCTCTACCAGAACGAGCGGCGATACTCGCTGGGCTTCCTCGGCCTGGCCGTCCCGCTGTTCGGCGCGGGCGCCGCGCTCGCGTACCTCACCCTGGACAAGGGCCTCGCGCTGCTGCTGGGGTTCGTCCCGATGAACGCCGTCCCGCTGATCGACGTGGGCGACTATCTCGGGTTCCTGATCATGATGCTCGTCATCTTCGGGATCTCGTTCCTGATGCCGTTGCTGATGGTGTTCCTCAACGTCGTCGGGATCCTGCGGTTCAAGACGGTCGCCAAGCACCAGCGGATGATCGTCTTCGGGTTCTTCGTCTTCGCCGCGGTCGCCACGCCGAGCCAGGACCCGTTCACGATGCTGGCCCTGGCCATGCCCATGGTCCTGCTGTTCTTCGGCGCCGAGGGGATCATGTACTTCCGCGACCGCAAGCGTGACGCGGAGGAGGCCGCCCGCGCCACGGCCCTGGAAGAGGAACTCGACGGCTCTCCCGCCGCCTCCGACGACTGGTAGGCGTACGCCGGCTCGGCTTCCGGGCCGGGCGGGTCGGCTGGTCCCGGGGCTCGACAGGGCTCGACGGGGGCGGATTCGTCCCGATAGGTTCCGGTTGTGCGCGGTGATCTCGTCGTCCTGGTGAACCCCACCGCCCGTGGCGGCCGGGCGCGACGCCTGGTCGATCCCGTCGTGCGGCGGCTGCGCGACGGCGGACGCGAGGTCCGCGTGATCGTCGGCGCGACCGCCGAGGACGCGCTCGACCAGGCCCGTACGGCCGTCGCGGAGCGGCCGGACGCCCTCGTCGCCCTCGGCGGCGACGGTCTCGTGCATCTCGCGGTGCAGGCGGTGGCCGGGACCGACGTGCCGCTCGGTATCGTCCCGGCCGGAACGGGCAACGACATCGCCGCCGCGCTCGGCATCCCGGGAGATCCGCTGGCCGCGGCCGCCATGGTCGCCGGTGCGGCGGCCGAGGGCCCCGGCGCGGGGGTCGTACGACAGGTGGACGCGGCGAGGATCGGTGGGGAGCGGTGGTTCGCCGGGGTGGTGGCGTGTGGCTTCGACTCCCGGGTGAACGAGCGTGCCAACGGCATCGCGTGGCCGCCTGGTATGGCGAAGTATCTCGTCGCGCTGGTCCAGGAGTTGCGTTCTTTCACCCCGATCCCGTTCAGGATCGTCCTCGACTCCGCTGATGGCGTCGAGGTGATCGAGCGTGAGGCGATGCTGGTGGCCGTGGCCAACACCCGTTCGTACGGCGCGGGCATGCGGGTCTGTCCGGATGCCCGGCCGGACGACGGTCTGCTCGATGTGCTCGTTCTGGGGGCCGTGCCCAAGGGGGAGTTCCTCCGTACGTTCCCGAAGGTCTACCGGGGCGGCCACGTGGGTCATCCGGCTGTCACCATCCGGAGGGCGACCCGGGTCACGCTGGAGGCGATGGACGTGGTCGCCTACGCCGACGGGGAACGTGTCGGGCCAGTCCCGGTGACCTGCTCGGTGGAGCCGGGCGCGCTGCGCGTCCTGGCGCCCGGCGGCCCGCCCGCGTGAAGGCGGTCAGCCGGTCGTGACCGGCTCGGCCACACCTCGCCGATTCGCCCCCTGGGGCCAACGTCGACCTTGTGGGCCGCCTTCCCCACCAGCTCCTTCGTCGGCTCCGACCAGCGGAAGTGCCTCGACGCAAGTGATCTCCAAGTGGGGATCACTAGCTTCTCGGCAGGAGAAGAGATCTCCCGTCCTCGCCGCGGCCTCGGCCGCGTTCAGTGCGCGATGACGCCGTACTCGCCGCTGCGGTCACCGATGTGCGCGGTCGCCGTGTCGGCGAGGTGTCGAGAACCTCGCGACTGATCTTCAGTCGAACCGGCGTATGACTCACGACCATGATGGAGGAAGCACGATGAAGCACGCGGTTGTCCGGCGGCTGGGCCGTCCGGCGCTGGTGGTGGCGCTGGCCGCGGGGGTGCTGTGGGGCGGCGTCGCACCCGCCGCGGTCGCCGCGTCCACCGCGTACGCAACCGGCACGTTGGGGCCGTACGGATACGGTGGTGTGAAGCTTGGGATGAGCGCCAAGCAGGCCCGTGCGACCAAGAAGATCGTGTCCAAGGCCAGTTGGAGCCCGTGCACGGGCTGGGACCTGAAGGCGCACCCGACCGGCCGCGACAAAGTGGGCCTGTACATCTCCAAGAGGCGCGGCGTGGCCATGATCTTCGCCCCCAAGGGGGTCACGACCCCTCAGGGGATCGGGATCGGCTCTACCGAGGCGGAGTTGAAGGAGGCCTACCCCAAACTGAAGCAGTCGGCGAGCGGATACCCCGTCGTCACCGTCCCGGGCAACCGGAAGGCCTCCTACCGTTTCCTGCTGTCACGCGGCCGGATCTACGAGATGGCCCTCGCCCTCAACAATCAGGATTGCACCAACTGATGCCCTGAGCAGGTTGATGCTCTGGCGGTACGCGGCGAGGTTCTCGGAGATCTCGTCGGCTGTCATGGTCCCGCGGCGAAGGGTGTGGGGGTGGCGTTCCGGACGTCGATCCGCCTTGGGTGTGGGACCAGGGCAGTGAGAAGGGCGGCCATCGCCATAGATCGCCCATGACAGCCGACGGACCGTATGAGAAGGCGAAGCCCGGCATGTCCGGCAGCGTTGATGTGACGACCGGCTTGCGAGGCGTGATCAATGACACGACAAGCTCTGCCTAAGAACGATATGGCGGTGTTTGTCGTCGCGTGGTTCCGGAGATCCAGACGGTGCGGAAATGGCCCTATCAGGGGTTATCCGGGGCATTCTTCGGCATGGATGGCGGAGGTGCTCGAGCGTCTAGAGGAATCGATTCCTTTTCGGGGGAGAATCGCTATGTCCAAGTTCAAGAGCCT
>NZ_JADDIL010000134.1:0-12700 GCF_020826795.1 Microtetraspora sp. AC03309
GACCCCGAGACCTTGCTCGACCGCCTGGCCGTGTGCGCGGAATCCGGCTGCGAACCGCTCCCGCTGGACCTGGAACAGGCTCTGTTGCGCCTCCCGCCCAATCCCACCCCCGACCTGGCCGAACGCGCGAAGGGCATCGGCTCGGCGGCCGCCGCGGTGGTGGTGGCCCGCTGGTTCGAGCGCGGCGCGCCCCCGCCCCCGGAGGTGGAGCTGACCTGGACCCTCGACCTCGGCTCCCGCGTCGTGCCCTACGACGACCACGTCCTCGACCGGCGCGGCATCGCCAACGTGAGCTGGCCACCCGTGGAGCCCACCGGTCTCGCCGGCCTCGACGCCCTGCTGACCGCGCCCGAGATGCGCCCGTTCCGGCGCGTGTCACGTCACTTCTGGCCCGGCATGACGCCCCACCACCGGGAGCTCGCGGCGGCCCATCTGGCGATCGGCCTGATCGACCGTTTCGACCCGCCCGACATCACGATCGACGACCTCCGCAACCTGACCCTGGCCGAAGGCGCGTCCGGCCCGGCGACGGCCCTGGTCCTGGCCTACTTCCTCACCGTGAAGGGCGACGACGCGGTGCCCCCACTGCTTCAGCTGGCGGCCAAGGGCGCGCTCCCCGCCGCCGAGACGGGCCGCCTGCTGGGCCTGTTCGGCCGCCGCACCCGCTACGAGGCCGACCTCGCGTTGCCCTCGCTGGAGCTGGCCGCCAAGCAGGGCGCGCACGCCGAGGTATGGACGATCTTGCACCACTTCCTGGCCGTCTTCCTCCCGAGGGAGGGGGAGCGGGCCCAGCGTCCGCACACCGACACCGTCGTGCTGGCCACCGACATCGCCACGTGGACCGGCGCGCGAGGCGAGATCCCCGAGGTGGCCGCCCACTCGAAGAAGCGCGGTTCGACCTCGCTGATCCGGGCCTGCCGGAGCCTCCACCAGTTCCTGACCCGGGAGGCCTGATCGGCTCAGCGGCGGCCTCGGCGGCGGTAGCCGTGACACTGGCGCCAGGGCTGCGGCGAAAGGTCAGCTCACGCCCGGAACGGCGGGCTTGTCGTCCGTCCAACCGGCTTTGAACGTCCGCACGCCGGATGTGCCGAGCATCGGCTTTCCGCCGTCCTTCAGGTCGGCGTATTCGGCCAACAGCGTCAGGTCTGGGTGTCAGGAGCTGCTGCTTGAGCACCGAGCCCTCTCGGGAGGAGACGGGGTTCGTTCGTGAGCGTCATCCCCGAAAACAATCTTCGTCGAGCTCTACCCTCCTGGGTTGAGCCGGAGGTCCTACCCACGCCAGAGGCGGCAGCCGTACACGACCGGCATCGTCATTTGGGTGAAACGTGCACTCATCATCACAGCTCTGGCCCTCACGCTGGCCGGATGCGGCTCCACCCCACCGCAGCGCCTGACGGTCGCAAAGCCGACGGGCCCGCATCCGGTGGGGACCGTCTCGGTCCACCTGGTCGACCAGTCCCGCCCGGATCCCTGGAGCGGCTCCGGCAGGAAGCGGGAGCTGATGGTCAGCCTGTGGTACCCGGCCCGGAACGTGGAGGCCCACCCGGTCGCCCCCTGGATGCCGAAGGCGGCTGCGGAACGGTACTTGAAGATGAACGACCTGGATCCGGGCTCGGTGCTGCTGGACAGGACCGACGGCCACGAGGGCGCGCCCGTCGACACGAGCCTGGGCAGGCTGCCGGTCGTCCTGTACTCGCCGGGCGCCAACGCCTCGCGCGCGTACGGGACTGGCGTCGTCGAGGAACTGGCCAGCCAGGGGTACGCGGTGGTCACCGTCGATCACCCCTATGACGCGGCGGTGGTGGAGTTCCCTGGAGGCCGAGTAGAGGCGGGCGCCGAACTGACCGACTTCGCCAAGGCAGTCGACGTCCGGGTGGCCGACGTGCGCTTCGTCCTGGACAGCCTGCCCTCCCTGGAGGAGAAGCTGCCCGGCCGTGACGGGAAGCCGCTCTTCGACCTCGCGCGGATCGGAATGTTCGGGCATTCGCTCGGCGGCGCGGCCACCTCCTCCGCCATGTACGCCGACCCGCGGATCAAGGCCGGGCTCGGCCTGGATGGCGCCGTCTTCGGCAAGGTCGCGCAGTCCGGCCTCGACCGGCCGTACATGGTGGTCGACACCGATGGAAAGGGCGGCATGGCGACCAATCCGACGCTGCGCACCTTCTGGGACGGATTGCGGGGCTGGCGGCTCAATGTGACGCTCAAGGGGGCGGCGCACAACTCCTTCGGCGACGACGTCCTGCTCATCCCCATGTCGGCCGAGCCGCTGGGGCTGGGAAAGGAGCAGCTCGAGGAGGTCGTCGGCACGATCCCGGCCGAGCGGGCGCTGGCCTTCCAGCGCGCCTACCCGCTGGCCTTCTTCGAGCAGCACCTGCGCGGCCGTCCGCAGGCGTTGCTGCAGGGCCCGTCAGCCGCCTTCCCCGAGGTCTCCTACCTCCGCTGACGGCGCCTACTTGCCGGCCGTGACCACGCCGCCCTCGTAGGCGGCGATGACGAGCTGCGCCCGGTCGTGCGCGGCGAGCTTGGCCAGCAGGCTGCGGACATGGGTCTTGACCGTCGCCGGCCCGATGCCGAGTCGCTCGGCGATCTGCGGGTTGGTCAGCCCTCGAGCCACCAGCACGAGCACCTCCCGCTCTCGGCCGGACAACTGGGTCAGCCCCGCCGCCAGCCGGGCCGGGATCCCGGGGGGCTCGCGCCGGGCGAACTCACCGATCAGCCGCGTGGTGACCGACGGGGCCAGCAGCGCCTGTCCTTCCCCCACAATGCGCAGCGCCTCCAGCAGGTCGCCCGGCCGGGTGTCCTTCAGCAGGAATCCGCTGGCTCCGGCCCGCAACGCCCCGTAGACGTACTCGTCGAGATCGAACGTGGTGAGCATCACCACCCGCGTCTCGGCGGTCACCGGGTCGGCCCGGATCAGCTCGGTGGCCTTGATCCCGTCGAGGCCGGGCATGCGGACGTCCATGAGCACCAGGTCGGGCCGGAGGCCGCGGGCCAGTTCCACCGCCTGCTCCCCTGTCCCGGCGTCGCCGACGGCCTCCAGGTCGGGGGCGGTGTCGATCAGCCTGCGCAGCCCCTCGCGCAGCAACGCCTGGTCCTCGGCGACCAGCACCCTGAACGTGCTCACCTCTCGTCCTCCCCGGAACCGCCTGGCGACAGCAGCTTTGCGCGAACGGCGAAGCCGCCTCCCGGCTCCGGTCCCGCCGAGAACGTTCCGCCGTACAGGGTCACCCGCTCTTCCAGCCCGGCCAGCCCGTGGCCCCCCTCACGCGGTGCACCTCCGCCGCCGTCGTCGACGACCTCGACCACCAGCTCGCGCTCCGCATGGGTGCCGACGGCCACCCGGCATCGGGCCGGGCCGGCGTGTTTGAGCACGTTGGTCAGCGACTCCTGCACGAGGCGATAGACGACGAGGGCCGCCTCGTCGCCGAGCGCGAGGCCGGGCTCGACATCGAGCTCCACTCGCACGTCGCCGGCCGGAATCGCCGCGACCAGCTCGCGCAGCGAGTCCAGCGTGTACGGCGGGCCGTCCTGGTCCCCGGAGGCGTCGCGGAGCAGCCCGAGGAGGCGGCGCAGGTCCGCCTGCGCCTTCCGGCTGGTCTCCTCGATGATCGCCAGGGCCTCGCCCGCCTCCTCGGGGTGCGTGGCGGCGACGTGGTTGGCGATACCGGCCCGCATGGAAATCAGGCTCATGCTGTGGGCGACGACGTCGTGCACGTCACGAGCCATGCGCAGCCGTTCCGCCGTGGCCGCGGCCTGCGCCGACCGTGCGACGGCCTGCTCGGCGTATGCGCGCTGCTCCCGTACGGCAAGCCCGATCGCCCATGCCAGACCGAGCACCAGCCAGGCGAATCCGCACGCCGACGCCGCCTCGGTCCACGAGGGCGAGTCGATCGCGGCACCGGAGGCGGTCACGGCCAGCGCGGCCACCAGCGCCGCGACCGCCGTCCGGCGCGCTTCCAGCAGCGCCACCGCGTGCAGCGCGACCGCCAAGGGCACGAACGCCTCCTCCCACCCGACGAACGACGCGAACACCGCCGCCACCAGGACCAGCGCGCAGACCGGCACCGGCCACCGGCGCCGCCCTGCCAGCGGCAGGCAGGCCAGCGCGATCGTCGGCACGGCCGCATACGGCGACATTCCGGCAGGCTCCGGCACCAGCACCGCCGGCACCGAGAACCCGGCGGCCAAGGCAACGGCCGCGAACGCGTCGACGGCGACCCAGTGTCCCGGTCGCAGTCTGCGCGCGATCAAGGGACGCCGTTCGGCCATGCGCCCACCCTAGACGGGGCCGACCAGCAGCCGCCGCGGCCGGGGCAGCGGCGGCGTGCGCGGACAAGGGTGCGTTCGGGTTATGGATCAGGAGGTTGCGGATTCGCCTGCGCGCAGCCACCCTTGCGCGGACCTCTCGACCAGGGCGTCCCCGGCCCCTGCCTCAGCGGCCAAATCCTTGACCACGGGTCACCGGGTACGGCGAGGTGCCAGAGCAGCTGTTGAAACTTTGGTATCACCCTCATATCGACTTTGGTTCTTGATTCCCTGCGGTTCACAGGATCTTGGCGTCGGTCGCGAGGAGGGCCACCCGGCGAGTGGTTTCATCCCGATTGGGGAGGAGCCGCGGGAGCACCGCTGGAAGGGTCGGCGGAGAGATTCCTCGACCCGGAAGGCGATCATGTCGATCCTCCGATCACCCAGGTCCCTGGTGCTGCCGGTGGTGGCCGCGCTGGGACTCCTGCCGGCCACCACCGCCATCGCAGACACGACCGCCGGTACGGCCGCCACGGCACCCGAAATCCCCTGGGGGGCGTGTACCGGACTGCCCGTGTCCACCGCAGGCCTGGACTGCGGCAAGCTGACCGTGCCGCTCGACTACGGCAACCCGAGCGCCGGGACCGTCGACGTCGCGCTGATCAGAGCGAAGGCCACCGGCACCAGGATCGGCTCGCTGGTGATGAACTTCGGTGGCGGCGGCAACGGCGTCATCAATCTGGCGGCAAGCCACCAATGTCCCTCGGCAGCGTCCTCGGCGACGTCTACGCCACGTTGCATCCCCAGCGGGTCGGCCGGATGGTTCTGGACGGCGGGCTGAACCCCCGGCAGTCGGTGGTCGAGGTGGTGAAGCAGCTCACCCGCACCTCCCAGCTCGGCTACGAGAGATTCCTGGCCTGGTGCGTCAAGAAGGGCTGCGACCTTGGCACGGACACCAAGGAGGTCAACGGCGCCATCGAGGGACTGGTCGAGCGGCTCAAGAGCAAGCCGCTCAAGGGTGGCGACCGTCCTGTCGGCGCCAGTCTGGCGATCGCCGCACTGCTGGCCGCGGTTGGCGGAGAGCCGTACTGGCAGGAATTGGAGGCCAGGCTCGCCCAGGCGATCAAGGGTGATGGCGATCCCCTGCTGAAGCTGGCCGACGCGATCACCGGACGCTGGCTCGCCATGTTTCGGGAGTAGGGCCGGCTTTCCATCTCGGTCACCGGCGCCGCGTCGGCAGTGGATCCGCCACCATCCACGGCCAGTACGAGGCCGTACGCGGACGCCCGCTGCGGTTCGGGAACGGCGAGAACGACGGCGCCCACCACATGTTCACCGGCAGCCTGGCCGGGCCCGCCATAAAAGATCATCGTATGAGGTGACGGAAACCCTGATCACCGTCGCCCACGCGGCCTGACCTAACCGAGACGCCGCAGGACGGGTCAAGCCGGTCCCGCGGCGTCCGCGCGTCCGCGTGCGGTTGCGGCGCGGGGCCGGGGCGGTTCACCTGCTTCCGCGACCGCCTCCGGGGTCGCCCGCGAGGCCGACCCGGCCTCGTGACGCGGTGAGCGACGGAGGGTAGTCGTCGACGGTCATGGAGTTGTAGAGGCGTGCGCTCTTGGTGGTGAGGCGGAGGAGGGCGCGGCCGATTCCCGCGGGCAGTGCGGAGATCAGTCGGGCGCCCTGGGCCAGTCCCTGCACGCCGAGGCGCGAGGTGGGGATCAGGGTCTTCGCCGCGCTGAGCGCGGCCGCGTGGCTGCCGCGCACGTGCTCCGCCATCGCGCGCTCGTAGGCGGGAAAGGCGCGCTCGTGGTCACCGCCCGCCCGCGCCAACTCCCCGGCGAGGACGTACGCGCCGACGACGGCCAGGCTGGTGCTGCCGCCGACGGCCGGGCCGGGGCAGTAGCCCGCGTCGCCGACGAGCGTCACCCTCCCCCGCGACCAGGTGTCCATGCGGAGCTGAGTGATCGAGTCGAAGTAGAACGCCGGGGTGCGGTCGAGCTCGTCCAGCCAGCGGTCCACGTCGGGGTGCATGCCGTCGAACGCACCGCGCAGCAGCTCCTTCTGCCGGGGCACGTCGTGGTGGTGGTAGTCGAGCTCGCGCTCGCTCCGGAACAGGAACAACGCCCGCGCGTCGCCGAGGTGCCGCGCGCCGTACATGCCGGCAGTGCGGCCGACGCCGACGTGGATGAGGAGCTCGCCGTCGAGCCCGGAGACGTTCGGCAGGGTCAGCACCCCGAGATGGGCCCCGATGAAGGCGCTGTAGCGGGACTCGTCGCCGAAGACCAGACGGCGCACGTTGGAGTGCAGCCCGTCCGCGCCGACGACGAGGTCGAAGTGGCGCGGCGCGGCGTTCTCGAACCGCACCTCGCCGTCGGGCGAGATCGCGGTGATCGAGTCGCCGAAGATGTACTCGACGTCGTCGCGCGAGGCGTCGTAGTAGATCTCACTCAGGTCGTCGCGCATGATCTCGACGTGCCGGTTGGACGCGGCGCTGAAGATCTTGGAGAGGTCCACGCGGACGGGACGCCGTGCGCCCTCCCGGTGGACGGTCATCCGGTCGGTGCCGGTGGCCCGCTCCTCGACGCGCGGGAGCACACCCATCTTCTCCGAGATGTTCATCGCGGGCCGGAACAGGTCGACCGCGTGGCCGCCGGTCTTGCGCAGAGTCGGCGCGCGCTCGACGACAGTGACGAAGAAGCCGTGCCTGGTGAGCCAGTACGCCAGCACCGGACCGGCGACGCTGGCGCCGGAGACGAGAATCCGCATGGCGCCCCTCCTCGTCATTCAGCCCACCCGTACGGCGTGGATCGCGGTGAAGGCCAGCAGGGGGGTGGCGGTCCGCGGCGGATCCTCGAGTAGGGGCGAGTGTCCGAGACCGGGCAGCAACTCGACCTTCGCACCCGGAACAGCGCGGTAGTCGGAGGCGGATGAGGATCGCCATCTGCGGTCGTCCTCGCCGAAGATCACCAGTAGCGGCTTGCCCAGGACCGTCAGCCGATCCGGGAGCGCCTGCTGCTCCATGTAGTGGCGGGTGGCCTGCATCGTCGCGGTGAGCGTGTGGAAGGTCATGGCGCGCGCCTCGTCCAGGAGCTCTTGTGGGATCTGGTAGCCCGCGCGGCTGAAACCGGTACTCGCGAACTGGCGGAGCTGCTCGTCGGTCGGCGGCCACTGCGACGGTTCGAATACGGCGGACTCCGATGCGATGAAGGCGTCCAGGCTGGGGCCGGTG
The DNA here is from genome assembly GCF_020826795.1 of Microtetraspora sp. AC03309. Classification (NCBI taxonomy): domain Bacteria; kingdom Bacillati; phylum Actinomycetota; class Actinomycetes; order Streptosporangiales; family Streptosporangiaceae; genus Microtetraspora; species Microtetraspora sp. AC03309. Next base: position 7,478 of record NZ_JADDIL010000134.1, read on the forward strand.
TTGATGAACGCGAGCGCGGTCACCAGGTCGTGGCGCTGTTCGGCGAGGGCGGTGGCGACCGCGCCGCCGCTGGAATGGCCGACGACTACGGCGTGCTCGACGCCGAGCCGGTCCAGGGCCGCGCCGACCCTGCGTGCCTGGTCCGGGAGCGCGTAGCTGCGGTCGGCCGGTTTGGCCGACCGGCCGTGCCCGAGCAGGTCGATCCGGATGACGTGGTGAGATCCGGTCAGCAGCGGAACCATCGGGTCCCACGATCGGGTCGAGGATGCGGACCCGTGGATGAGCAGGAGTGCGGGGGCGTCGCGGGGGCCGTCCTGGCACACGTAGATGTCGCCGTCGTCCATGGGCAGGGTCGAACTCTCGGTGGCCTCGGCGCCGCCGTTCGCGTGCGGTCCGCCGTCAGAAACAGTCATGAGCCCACTGTCGCCGCCGGTACGCCCCGGCGGATTGGACAAATGTTCCCCTCCGTCGGCTCGTTAGCATGGGACGGTGCGGACGTTCGTGCACGATGCGGCTGTGTGGGGCGTCGCGTGCCCGCGGCGGCCCAGCCGGGTGGCCGGTGTCACGATGGCCGGGTTCCGTGTCCGTGACTTGGACGCGCTCCGAATGGTCCCGCACCCGGCCGTGACGCTGCTTGTGGAGTTCGGCGCCGGTTCGCCCGTCGTGGACGATGCCGCCGGGCGGCAGCAGCGGGGAAGTGTCGTGGCCGGGCCCGGGGTCGGGTCCGGAGGCGCGGTCTGGGCGCGGGGTGAGAACGTCGAGTGCGTGCAGGTGCGCCTGTCCCCGGTGATCGCACGCGCGGTTCTTGGCGTCTCCCCCGCCGACTTCGACGGCGCCGTGGTGGCCCTCGAGGACCTGTGGGGCCGGGAGGCGTCCCGGATCCGTGAGCGACTGGGCGATGTCTCGTCGTGGCAGGATCGCTTCGCGTTGATGGACGCGCTGCTCGCCCGCCGGCATGAGGCGGGGCCGCTGGTGGACCCGGAGCTGACCTGGGCCTGGCACCGGATCGTCGGCAGCCGTGGCCTGGCCCGGGTCGAGGGACTCGCGGCCGAGGTCGGGTGGAGCCGTAAGCGGCTGTGGTCCCGGTTCCGGTCGCAGCTCGGCCTGCCGCCCAAGCGCGCCGTGAAGCTGGTCCGCTTCGACCATGCCGCCCACCGCCTGGTCGCGGGTGAAGGCGCGGCCCGAGTCGCGGCCGACGCCGGCTACGCCGACCAGTCCCACCTGCATCGGGACGTCATGGCGTTCACCGGGGCGACCCCCGTGACCGTGGCCGGCGAGCCGTTTCTCGCCGTTGACGACATCGCATGGCCCAGCCGCGGAACACCCGCCACGCCTCACGTCTCCATGGATCTCCGGCTCGGTCGCCGGCCGGAGGTGAGACGGCTACCGCTGTGAACGTCGCCGCGGTCATCCGCGCTGGGCGGGTCCGGCGCCGGTCGGTCACCGCGCGTCGCCAGTCGCCGGCGGCGGCGCGGACCGATTCTTGACCCGGTCCGGCGCCGTGAGCCCAGTCGGCGTCAGAGATGCGTTGCGACGTCGAACAGCAGCGCCCGAAGCCATTCGATGAAGTACTGATCAGCCAGTCGGGGGTTCCAGACCATGTCGATCCCGAGCCCGGGAAGCGGGAACGGGAACTCCTCGATCCGCAGGTCGGCAAGTGTCCGCATGGCGGCGGCGACTCGGTAGCGAAGGAGAGCGACGCCGCCCGCGCGTGCGACCAGGAAAGGTACCAGCAGAAAGTCGGAGATCAACTGGCCGACACGGTAGGGGATCCCCTTCTCCTCCAGCACCGAATAGGGGAAGACCCGCCGATCAGTGTCGACGACGATGTGCGGCTGTGTGGTCAGCAGGTCGAGCGCGTTCGCGTCCGGTGGCGTGTCCGGTGAGGCCACCACCACACAGCGGTCGTTGTAGAGGCGCTCGCGCGGATACGGCGAGAAGTGCCCCTCGGAGAGCAGCACGACATCGACGCCCTTGTCGGTGAAGGTGGCCTCGGTCGGCACCGTGATCGTACGTAGACGCAACGTGGCGCGAGGAGCACGCTCGGCGATGAGCCGCGTCAGTTGAGGGCCGACGACGAACGCCGTGCTGTTCGTCATGGCGATCGTGATGACGCGCTGATCCGTGGCGGGGTCGAAGCAGGGGAAGTTCACGATGCGTGCCGTCTGTTGCAGGGCACTGCGCAGCGGCCCGATCAGCTCCTGTGCCCGCGGGGTCAGGGTGACGCCTGCCCCCTGCCGGACGACGAGGTCGTCACCCAGCAGCCGCCGCATTCTCGTGAGGGCGTGGCTCATCGCCGGCTGTGACAGACCGACGCGTTCCGCCGCCCTGGTCACCGAACGCTCTTCCAGGAGCGCGAGGAGGGGCACCAACAAGTTGAGGTTGACCGATGCCAGCCGGTCCAACCCCGAACCTGTAGCGCCCTCTCCGTCGTGTCCCATCGAGAAGAACTTTATGCGGCTGCCTGACTCATACGACGCAGCCGGGGAATCGGCACCCGGTAGTTGAGCGCCGCGGCCACACCGGTCCCATCGCCGTGTGACCAGCGCATCAACGCCGCCCCGCCACCGGGCTCTCCGTCGACGTACGTCGGCTCCCCCTCCACCGGTAGATAGCCCACCGCCTTGAGGCTCAGCCCGAACTGCTCGGTCCAGAAGTACGGCTGGAACTGGAGCGGCGGCGCGTCGTCGCCGCGGACGAGTGCCCTGGCGGCCGCCTTCGCCTGCTCGATCGCACTGCTCCAGAGGGGGATGCGGCGCAGGCCGTACGGAGTGGGGAAAGCCGCGAGATCACCGACGGCCGCGACGTCGGGCCGGACCAGCCCACGCGAGTCGACCGGGATGGCGCCCTTCGCCGCAAGTCCCGTGTCCGCGAGCCATTCCGTGTTGGGTGCGTCGCCGACGGCGGTCATGATCAGCTCCGCCTCGAGGACCGCGCCCTCGTCAAGGACGACCCGAGCGCTCCCCTCACGCCCTTCGAGCCGTGCCGACCCGGTCTCGACGACGGTGAGCCCATGGTCAAGCGCGGCCTTGACGAAGACGTCGGCGAGGTACGGACCGAGCTGGACGATCAGTGGCACGCCCTGGGAGACGAGGGTGACCCGGCAGCCGGCGGCCAGGCACCCCGAGGCGATCTCCATTCCGAGCGGGCCTCCGCCCACCACGACGACCGATGGCCTGGCCGCCAGCCGGCTGCGCAGGGACAGCGCGTCATCGAGTCCGCGCAGGGTGAGTTCCTCGGAAAGGCCGGACAACCGTCGCGCTCGCGAGCCGGTGGCCAGGACGACGCGATCGTACGGCAGCGCCGTGCCGTCGCCGAGGGTGACGAGCCGACGATCGAGGTCGAGCGCGGTCGCACGTACGCCCAGAAGTTCGGTCGCCCCATGGCTGGTCGGCGGAAGCTCGTGCGACGACATGTCGACGCCGTCGAGCAGGAGCGCCTTCGACAGGGCCGGGCGGCTGTACGCCGGGTGCGGCTCGTCACCGACGATGGTCAGCTCGCCGTCGAAACCGGCCTCGCGGAGCGTGTCGGCCGCGGTCAGACCGGCGATCCCGTTGCCGACGACAACGATGCGCTCCATCGTGCCCCCGCTCATGCGATCCTCAGCGCCGCGACCGGACACACGCGCACAGCGGCGTTCGCCAGGGCGGCGTCGGCTTCATCGACCTCCTCGCGGTCCAGCACGAGCTCGCCGTCGTCATCGAGGTGCATGAGCTGCGGGGCGGCCTCCTCGCACAGGCCGTGGCCTTCACAGCGGGGGCGGTCAAGAACGATCTTCATGCGGGGATCACCTCCAGGATGGGGAGCTCCTCAATGCTCCGGGTGATGTTGCTGGGAACACGGACCTCGAGCCCGACGACGAGGCGCTTGACGCGCCGGGAAAGCGCTTCGATCACAGCGTGAGCCTCCAAGCGCGCGAGTCCCTGGCCCGCGCAGCCGTGAGGGCCGTAGCCGAACGACAGATGGTCGACCGGATTGCGCTCGACGAGGAAGGCGTCCGGGTTCTCGTAGTGCCGGGGGTCGCGGTTGCCGGCGCCGAGCAGGACCGCGATCTGTGCGCCTGCCGGGATGACGGTCCCGTCGATGTCGACGTCCTTGGTGGCGCGCCGGCCCCAGGCGTTGACGGGAGGCCAGAAGCGCAGCACCTCGTTGAACGCCCCCGGTACCAGTGACGGGTTCTCGCGGATCAGGTCGAGCTGATCGGGGTGCGAGGCGAAGAGGGCGACGATGTTGCCGATCGCCGCCACGGTGGTGTCGACGCCGGCACCGAGGTACTGGTGGATGATGTGGCCGGCCGTGTCCGGCGGAATGGCGCCACGCGCCTCGGCGTCGAAGATGCCGCGGCCCACGGACCCTTCGGCCAGGTCGGAGGCTTTGACCCGGGAGCACCATTCGTAGAGCTCACCGGCGATCGGGAAGCTCTCTGCCGTGCGCTGGTTCATGGGACCGATGACCTGCATGGCGGCCTGTCCCCAGCGCAGCATGTTGTCGCGCACGTGGCCCGTAAAGCCGATCAGGTCCGCGACGACCTCCAGCGGAAAGGCCCGAGCGAGGGCGGAGATGGCCTCGAAGGAGCCCTTCTCGACGAGCTCGGCGACGAGAACGTCCGCCTTCGCCTCGATCCGGCCCTTGAGACCGCGCAGCGCACGCGGTGAAAGGTTCTCGGTGAGCGTGGCGCGCAGCTGGGTGTGCACCGGCGGATCGGACGCGAGCGAGGTGCCGGTGAGCGCCTCGTTGGCCATCGGATTGAACGCGATCGAGGTCGAGGAGAACGACTCCCAGTCCGGGAGTGCGTCACGGATGACGGCGTACCGCGTCAGCGCGTAGACATCGTTCTTCCGGAGGTGGACGACGGGGCCCTGCTCCCGCAGTTCGGCGTAGACGGGATACGGGTCGAGTACGACCTCGTCTGCGAAGAGGTCGACGTCGGAGGTAGGCGGGGTGGTCATGCCCTCAGTGAAGTGGCTGGGCCTCACATCGAGCAAGTGAATGATTTACATGCTATTACATGCATGACATTCATGCGCCACACGGGCTGGAAGACTCTCCGACGCCCATGTCGCCACTCGGCCCCGACCCGAAGGCACCCGGCAAGTGGCCGGTCAGTGCATCCGCGCAACTCTCAGACGATCGTTTTTCGTGGTGCCCATTTCATTGCCGGGTAGCCGGGAGGAATCGCACCTCCCGGCCCCCACAGATCCGTACGTGACCGTCTCCGGTCAT
>NZ_JADDIL010000135.1:0-11872 GCF_020826795.1 Microtetraspora sp. AC03309
TCCGCGCGAGCTGACACCAGCACACCACCCGAAACAACCATCCGATTACGCCTCCCTTCCCCCTCCGATCGCTAAGCCCACCGCAAATATATCGCTCACACGTTCTATAAACAACTCTCAGTAGTCACACATGTGCGATTTGTGTGCGAACTGTTGAATGTCACTTTCGAGTGAAGCGAGAGTTCCGTCGGGCACGGGCGCTACATACGCGCCGCATTCGCCTGAGATCCGAGGCTGACGTCCAGATCGCATCCAGACCAGGCATCCACACCGGCATCCAGACCTGGCCTCTTACCCAGCACCCCAGAATGCCCCATGCCGCACCACACCGCCGGGCCGCACCACACCGCCGGGCCGCACCACACCGCCGGGCCGCACCACACCGCCGGGCCGCACCACACCGCCGGGCCGCACCACACCGCCGGGCCGCACCACACCGCCGGGCCGCACCACACCGCCGGGCCGTACCGGAACCCGTGGTCGGAGTGGACACGCCGTGCGGGAAGCGCGTTCGTCGCGCGGCGGGGAGCGTGCGCGACGATCACCAAATACTGCGATATATGCGTTTTGGCGGTATTCGATACCGCAACGGCGAGTGAACCAGACCGTACGGGTTATCTCTCTGAAATAACCGCGAAGTCCGGCATTTCATAGATGCCGCAACCTAAAATAACAAGGTCGTTCCCGGGACGTGAACAGGGAGGGCCCGCGTGTGCCTGACGCGATTTTGATGGTTCTGGCATTATTAACGATTCTGTTCTTGTGTACGGTGATTGTTCTTCTCCATCGCATAGAGCAGCTGAACGCCAGAGCCGCGGAGATCGCGCGCCAGGCTGTCATCAAGGCGCGGGAGCTGTTCGCCGACGACGTCCACGACCTCATCGGAAGCCGGCTGTGGCTGGCCGCGCTGCGGGGTGAGATGGCGCGGCGCCTGGCGGACGAGGGTTCCTCGCTGCGGGCCGAGCTGGCGGAGCTCGTCACCTCGATCCACCAGGCCGCCAGCGAGATCCGGGACATCGCCAGGACATATCGCGAGATCTCCCTGAAAACGGAGCTCTCACACGCCCGCGCCGTACTGAGGGTCTTCGGGATCGACTGCCGGATCGTGGGAGCCGAGCTCGCGCCCGCCACGGCGGCCGACAAGGTGCTGGCCGTCATCGTCCGCGAGGCGATCGCGAACGTGCTGCGGCACAGCAAGGCCCGGATCTGCGTGATCGAGGTGTCCCGCCACGGCGACCGGGTCCGTCTCACGATCGAGAACGACGGGGTGGAGCCGGCCCAGGGCTCGGAGAACGACTGGGAACTCGCCGGCCTGCGCCGCCGGGCCACGATGGTGGGCGGCACGGTCGAGGTCATCGCGGGCTCGGCCGACCGGTTCCGGCTCTCGGTCGAAATCCCTGAGCAGCTCAGATGACGCCGTACCGGTCGCGTTGATGAGAAACGCACATGCCATCGATGAACCGTGTAACTAGACCGGACGCGTGACCATTCGCCATTCTCTCTTTAGCGATAAACAGGGAGATGGCAGCATATGGATGATTACGAGCTTTACTGTCTGGCTGATTCGTTGTTCTATGACACACCTGATCAGAAGAATGCTGATTCTTCGGGTTTTTCCGTCTTGTCACTGGAAGTCCCTGACAGTTGGTTTCATCAGGCGACGGACACGTGGATGTACTACGCGCCGGTCGATGTCGACCGGCTGCCCTCCCAGGGGTGGAAGATCCATGTGTCCGCGTGCCTGGCCGACGCGGAACGCGCGGTCCGGACAGTGTGGGACTACTGCCTGCCCAGGAACGTGGCGTTCAAGTTCCTGCGCAGCGAGTCCGTCTTGGTCATGCACAACTCCAAGGCCGCGTCGCGGGCGTCGAGCGGAAAGCTGGTCACGATCTACCCGCAGGACGAGGCCCAGCTGGAGCTGGTGCTGAGCGAGCTCGACGAGCTGCTGCGCGGAGTCGAGGGTCCGTACATCCTCAGCGACCTGCGCTACGGCGACGGCCCGCTCTTCGTCCGGTACGGCGGATTCGCCGAGCGGCGCTGCCTGAACGCGGGCGGCGAGATGGTGCTCGCCATCGAGGACGGCGAAGGCCGGCTCGTCCCCGACGTCCGCGGATCCACCTTCTCCGTTCCTTCCTGGATCGAGCTCCCCGCCTTTCTCGAACCCCACCTGGCCGCCCGCAACGCCGTCACCACCACGGGCCTGCCGTACGAGATCGAGAGCGTGATGCACTTCTCCAACGGCGGAGGCGTGTACCTCGGCAAGGACCTGTCCACGGGTCGGCGCGTGGTGCTGAAGGAAGCGCGGCCGCATGCCGGGCTCGACGCGGCCGGACGTGACGCGGTCGCCCGCCTGGAACACGAGCGGGACATCCTGCGGCGGCTCGCCGGACTTGAGTCGGTGCCGGCGCTCCTTGACCACTTCACCATCGGAGAACACCACTTCCTGGTCGAGGAGTTCGTCGACGGCAACCCGCTGCAGCGGCTCCTCGTCCACCGCTATCCGCTCACCCGTACCGATCTCGCCCCCGACGCGCTGGCCGGCTACACCGAATGGGCGCTGGACATGGTGGCCAAGGTGGAGCGGGCGGTCGGCTCTCTGCACGAACGCGGAGTCGTGTTCGGTGACCTCCATCCGAACAACATCCTGGTGACCGACGAAGGCCGGCTGGTGCTGATCGACTTCGAGGTGGCCACACTCGCCGAGGACCGGGCGCGCCCGGCGCTGGGCCATCCCGCCTACGCCGCGCCGTCCGACCGGCTCGGCACGGCGAGCGACCAGTACGCGCTGGCCTGCCTGAGGCTGGGCATGTTCGCTCCGCAGACCACCATCATGGTGCCGATGCACCGGGGGAAGGCCCGTCATCTGGCCCGCCTGGTCACCGAGACGTTCCCCGTCCCCCCGGCAGTCGTCGAAGAGGCCGCGCACACGATCGCGGACGACCGTGACATGGCGGAGCCACCCGATCCCGGCGACTGGCCGGAGATCCGCGACGCCCTGCGCCGTGCCGTACTGGCCTCCGCCACCCCCGACCGCGACGACCGGCTCTTCCCCGGAGACGTGGCGCAGTTCCGACCCGGTGGCGGGCTCAATCTCGCCCACGGCGCCGCGGGAGTGCTCCACGCGCTGGCCGAGACCGGGGCCGGCCGCTTCCCCGAGCACGAGGACTGGCTGCGCAAGCGGGCCGTCACCCCGCGATCGGGCACCGCGCTCGGCTTCTACGACGGGCTGCATGGTGTCGCCCACGTCCTGGAACGGCTCGGACACCGGCAGGACGCCCTCGACGTCATGGACATCTGCCTGCGGGAGCGATGGGAAGGGCTCGGGCTCGGCCTGTACTCCGGGCTGGCGGGAATCGGGCTGAACCTGCTGCACCTGGGCGAGACGACCGGCGAGGGGAAGCTCCTCGACAAGGCGTACGAGATCGTCCACGCGTGCGCCGGCCGGCTCGGCGGCGCGGACGACGTGCCGGACGTCAGCGGCGGCTCGAATCCCCGCGCCGGGTTGATGTTCGGCTCATCGGGGCCCGCCCTGCTCTTCCTCCACGCGTACGAGAGGACCGGCGACGCCGCGCTGCTGGAGCTGGCCCGCGTCGCGCTGCGCCAGGATCTGCGGCGCTGCGTGCGTGCCGCCGACGGGTCCCTCCAGGTCGACCAGGGCTGGCGTCACCTGCCCTATCTCGACGAGGGCTCGGTCGGCATCTCACTGGTCCTGGCCCGCTATCTGACCCATCATCCCGATGAGGGCCTCAGCCGCGATCTGGACGACCTGCTCGCGGTCACCCGGTCCGCGTACTTCGTGCAGCCTGGCCTGTTCACCGGCCGGGCCGGCGTGATCGCGTCACTGGCCATGATCCGGCGCTCGGATCCCGGGCTCGGCGCGCAGATCCGCGGGCTGCGCTGGCACACGCTCCCGTACGGCGAAGGCGTGGCCTTCCCCGGGGACCAGCTGTTGCGGCTCTCGATGGACTTCTCCACAGGAACGGCGGGCGTCCTCTTCGCCCTGGGCGCCGCCCTGCACGAGGAACCGGTGTTCCTCCCCTTCAGCCAGCCGCCTGGCCAGCGGCTCCCGTCCGAACGATCTTGGAAGGAGGTGTAGACAAATGGTTCTCCTCGATCTTCAGGGTATGGAGACCCCCGGTGGGGGCGGTTACGGCGGCGGCAGCACGCTGACCGTGCTGACCTGCCAGTCCGGCAGGCCGAGCAACCTCAGCCTCGTCCTCTGCCACTAGAGGCAGGTCATCTGACGGTCGCCGTCATGGCGACCACTCGGGCCCTGGGCACTGCGCCCAGGGCCCGACCCAGGATCAGGCGGGTGAGAATCCGCGCCCGAAGAGTTTTGATCGCTCGGGAAGTCCCCTCACGCACTCCCCCACGAACTTTCCCGCGCTGGGACGAACTGGAACGAACTGGCGAACGGGCTTCACGCACGACGACGAGGAGGACGGATGGAGGCGGCAGATCGGCTCGTGGTCCGGACCATCCGGCACGGCGGCCCGTGGCTGTTCGTCCTGGCCGTCGCGTCCGTCGGCGGATCGATCCTCGAGCTGGCTCTCCCGTACGTCATCGGCAGGACCGTCGACGGCCTGACCGCGGGCGGGGCCGCCGGACCACCCAGCGGTTCCTTCACAGACTCCCTCACGGCATCGCTCACGACGTCCCTCACCGGCTGCGTCCTCGTCCTCGCCGGCGTCGTCGCCTGCGACAGCCTGCGCGTATGGGCGGCGGGCGCGACAAGCGCCCACGCGTCGGCGTGGCTGCGCCGCCGGATCACCCGGCACGTACTCGGCGCCGGTCCCGCGATGACCCGCCGCTTCCCCGAAGGCGACCTCACGACCCGGCTGGGCATGAACGCCGAGGAGACCGGACGCGCCCCGGAGGCGGTGATCACAGGCGCGTCTCTGCTGGTTCCGACGGCCGGCGGCCTCGTCGCCCTCACGCTCATCGACCCGGTGTTGACGCTCACGCTCGTCGCCGGGCTCGTCGTGATCCTGCTCGTCCTGCGCGCCTTCCTGCGGGACACCACCGCGGTCGTCGCCGCGTACCAGGAGGTCCAGGGCGGCATCGCCGCCCGCCTGGTCACCGCGCTGTCCGGCGCGCGCACGATCGCGGCCGCCGGCACGACGGACGGGGAGATCGCGCGGGTGCTCGCGCCGCTCCCCCGCCTGCGCGCGTACGGCATGGACCTGTGGCGGGCGAACGCGCGGGCCGGGGTCCAGACCGGTGTGGTGGTGCCGCTGCTGGAGGTGGCCGTGCTCGTCGTCGGCGGGCTGCGCCTGGCCGGAGGCGATCTCACAGTCGGCGAGCTGTACGCGGCGGCGAGGTACGTGGTGCTCGGCGCGGGGCTCGGCTCGGCGCTGGGATACATCGGGCGGCTGGCCAGGGCACGATCGGCGGCCGGACGGGTCGGGGAGCTCTCGGAGGAGCCTCCCCTGCCCTACGGGGCACGCGAGCTGCCGCCGGGCCCCGGCACGCTCGAGTTTCGCAGTGTGGCGGCGAACGGGTTGCGCGACCTCGACGTCGTCATACCGGGCGGGTCGGCGATCGCGGTGGTCGGCAGGTCCGGCTCCGGGAAGTCGGCGCTCGCGGCACTCGCGGGCCGGCTGGCCGATCCGTCCGAGGGGTCCGTGCTGCTCGACGGGGTGCCGGTGCGGGAACTCTCCCGCACGGCGCTCCGCCGGGCGGTCGGCTACGCCTTCGAGCGGCCGGTCCTGGTGGGCGACACCATCGGCGACGCGATCGCCCTCGGCCTCGGGATCCGGCCCGCCCGCGCCTCCACTCCCTCCGCTCCCACCTCCGCTCCCACCTCCGCTCCCGCCGCCTCCGTGTCCGTCTTGGCCGCGACGCGGGCGGCGTGCGCCGACGAGTTCGTCCGGCGGCTTCCCCAGGGATACGGGACACCGCTGAGGGACGCGCCGATGTCGGGCGGGGAGAGGCAGCGGGTCGGACTTGCACGCGCGTTCGCCCAGGGCACCCGTCTGTTGGTGCTGGACGACGCGACCTCCAGCCTGGACACCCTGACCGAGCGTCAGGTCAGCGCCGCGCTGACCGGGGAACTGGGCGGGCGAACCCGGCTGGTCGTGGCGCACCGGGTCGCGACGGCGGCTCGGGCCGACGCGGTGCTCTGGCTGGAGGACGGACGGCTGCGCGGTTTCGACCGCCACGAGGTGTTGTGGTCCGCGCACCCCGGCTATCGCGCCGTCTTCCAGGCACACGTCTCCGAACCGGCCCCGCATTCCATCGCAGACCATATCCAAGCCCCGCATTCCGTCACAGACCACACTCGATCCCGGGCACGCGCCTCCGAACCGGCCCCGCATTCGGCCCTCGCCACGGGCCCGACCCCGAATTCGCCCCAGGTACGCGTCCCGGACACCGCCACGGAGTGGGCGGAGCGCTCAGGGGCGGAGCACTCATGATCTGGCGGGCGTTGACGCGGGAGCCGTACCGGCTGGTGCGCCTCGCCGGATGGTCACTGGCGGAGGCGCTGCCCGCGTTCCTGATCGGGCACGCCATCGCCCGCGCGATCGAGGACGGCTTCGCGAAGGGAAGGCCGCTGACGGGCCTGGCCTGGCTGGCGTTGCTCGGCGGCGCGTGGCTGGTTGCGGCCGTCGGGGCGCGGCAGGTCGTGCTGGCGGTCGCCGCGATCGCGGAGCCGTTCCGCGACGAGCTGCTGACCCACGTGGTCGGCGGCACGCTGCGCCGTGCCGCAGCCCCTCCCTGGCGGCCGGGCGCGGCGTCGGTCGCGCGCTCCACTCTCCAGGTCGAGCTGGCCAGGGACGCCTTCGCCGCTGTGATCACGGTGGTCCGGTCGTTCGCCTTCACCGTGGTGAGCGTCGTCCTGGGCATGCTGACGCTGCTTCCGGAGATGGTGCCGCTGGTGCTGCCGCCGTTCGCCGCGGGGCTGGCGGTCTTCCTGATGTCACTGCCCGCCATGGCCCGGCGGCAGCGCGCCTTCCTCATCGCCGACGAGCGCCTGGCGGAATCGGTGAGCGACATGGCGGGCGGGCTGCGCGACATCGCCTCGTGCGGCGCCGAGGCCCGGGTCGCCACGGACGTCGGCCATCGGATCGCGGCGCAGGCCGATGCCGCACGCTCGGTCGCCCGCGTGATGGCCGTACGCACGGTGTCGCTCGGAGTCGCGGGCTGGCTGCCCGTCCTTCTCGTACTCGCCTTCGCGCCGGGGCTCGGCGCGAGCGCGGGCGCCGTCATCGGAACGCTCGCCTACGTCGTCCAGTCGCTCACCCCGGCGCTCGGCGGCCTCGTCGAGGGGCTCGGCGTCAGCGGTGTGCAGCTGATGGCGTCCGTCTCCCGGATCCGGGAGACGGCGGAGGTCCCGACTCCCGCGCGGGAGCACGCGCGGCCGAGCGGCACGCGGGTCGAACTGCGCGGCGTGACGTTCGCGTACGGGCCGGGCGCGGAACCGGTGATCTCCGGCCTGGACCTGTCCCTGCCGGAGGACGGCCATCTCGCCGTGGTCGGGCCGAGCGGTCTCGGCAAGTCCACCCTGGCGGCGCTCATCACGGGACTGCTCGCGCCGTGCTCGGGAGAGATCCGGGTCGGCGGCGTTCCCGCCCGCGACCTCGATCCGGCCACCCGCGTCCTGATCCCCCAGGAGGCGTACGTCTTCCACGGCACCCTCATGGAGAACCTCACCTATCTCGCCGACGCCTCACCACACGCCGTACAGCGAGCGGTCGACGAGGTGGGGATGACGGATCTGGCGCGCAGGCTCGGCGGCCTCTCCGCCGAGGTCAATCCCGCGACCCTGTCGGCGGGAGAACGCCAGCTCGTCGCGCTGGCCAGGGCCTACCTGTCTCCGGCCCGTCTCGTGATCCTGGACGAGGCGACCTGTCATCTCGACCCGGCCGCCGAGGCGCGGGCGGAGACGGCGTTCGCCCGGCGCGGCGGCACCCTCGTCGTCGTCGCGCACCGGCTCACCTCGGCGTTGCGGGCTCGGCACGTGCTGCTCATGGACGGCGTCCGGGTTCGACTCGGCACACATGACGAACTCGTCGCCGTCTCTCCGCTCTACACCGATCTGATCGGCCAGTGGAATCCCGACGTGAAGCAGGTGTCATGAGATATCCCTATGTGGAGCGCCAGCCCATCGTCGACCGGCTGCACGGCGTCGCCGTACCGGACCCCTATCGCCGGCTTGAGGACGCGGCCGACCCCGAGACCATCAGATGGCTGACCGCGCAGGACGACCTCTGGCGCGCGCACGCCGCCACACTGGCCGGCCGGGATCACCTGCGCGCGCGGCTGACCGAGCTCGCCGACGCCGGTCTGGTCACCGCGCCGCTGTGGCGGGGCGAACGGGCGTTCTTCCTCCGCCGTACGGCCGGGCAGGAGCACGCCGTGCTCCATGTGACCACGCCCGGCCTGGCCGACGCGCCGTGGCGAGACGAGGTCCTGCTCGACCCGTGGACGATCGACCCGACCGGTCTCACCACGCTCGACGCGTGGCAGCCCGACCCGGACGGCCGGCTGGTGGCGTACCAGATCTCCCGCCGGGGGGACGAGCGGGCCGAGCTGTACGTCATGGACGTCCGCACGCGGCGGGTCGTCGACGGGCCGATCGGCCGCAGCCGCTACTCCCCCGTGGCCTGGCTGCCTGGAGGGACGGGCTTCTTCTACGTACGGAACGAGCCCCGCGGGGTCTTCCTGCACCGGGTCGGCGTCCCCGACGACGTCCTGGTCTTCGGCCGGGAGGGGGTCACGTCCTACGGCCTGGAGATCAGCCACGACGGCCGGTGGCTGGTCGTGTCGGCGTCCCGGGGCTCCTCGTCCCGCAACGATCTGTGGCTGGCCGATCTGTCCACCGGCCGTCCCGAGCGGCCGGACCTGCGGGTCGTGCAGGAGAACGCGGACGCCCGGACCGCGGTGACCGTCGGCGGCGACGGGCGCCTGTACGTCGTCACCGACCGCGACGCCCCGCGGATCAGGCTGTGCGTCGGCGATCCCGCGACCCCCGACGTCTGGAAGGACCTGGTCCCGGCCGACCCGGAGGCGGTGCTCGCCGACTTCGCGGTCCTCGACGGGACGGCGCCGGGCCGGCCGCTGCTCCTCGTCACCCGGATCCGGCACGCGATCAGCGAGATCGACGTCCTCGACCTGGTCACCGGCGAGCGGCTCGGCTCCGTGCCACTCCCCGGAGCGGGGACCGTCGGCCCGCTGTCGGTACGGCGGGGCCACGAGGCGTGGTTCACCTACACGGACCACGTCACACCACCCGCCGTGTGGCGGTTCGACGCCCGCACCGGCGAGACCGTGCCCTGGAGCGTCCCCGGTCCCGGACCGGCGGCCGTGCCGCGCCGGTCGGCCCGGCCAGGAGCGGGCGAGGCCGGGGTGGAGAGCCATCGGCTGCACTGCGTGTCGGCGGACGGCACGAGGGTGCGGATGGTCGTCATCGCGCGCGCCGGTCTGCACGGGCCGAGGCCGGCGATCCTCTACGGCTACGGCGGGTTCGGGGTGTCGCTCACCCCCGCGTACGCCGCCGACACGCTCGCGTGGGCCGAGGCCGGCGGCGTGGTGGCGGTCGCCATGCTGCGGGGCGGCGGCGAGGAGGGCGAGGAGTGGCACCGCGCCGGGATGCTGGAGCGCAAGCAGAACGTCTTCGACGACTTCGTCGCGGCGGCGGAGAAGCTGATCGCCGACGGGTGGACGACACCGGACCGGCTCGGGATCTGGGGCGAGTCGAACGGCGGGCTGCTCGTGGGCGCCGCCCTGACCCAGCGCCCCGAGCTGTTCGCCGCCGCCGTCTGCTCCGCCCCGCTCCTCGACATGGTCCGCTACGAGCGTTCCGGTCTCGGCCCTGCCTGGCGGGGTGAGTACGGCTCGGTCGAGGACCCCGACCAGTTCCGCGCCCTGCTGGCCTACTCGCCCTATCACCGGGTAAGGAAGGGCGCGAACTACCCCGCCACGCTCTTCACCGCCTTCGGCGGGGACACCCGCGTCGACCCCGCGCACGCGCGGAAGATGTGTGCCGCGCTCCAGTGGGCCACCGGAGGCGACCGGCCGATCCTGCTCCGGCACGAGGGCGACGTGGGCCACGGGTCCCGTGCGGCGAGCCGGTCCACCGCGCTCGCGGCGGACATGCTCGCCTTCCTCGCGGCCCACACCGGGCTCCTCCATCAGGGGCGGTAGCGCACCATGCCGATGTCGCTGCCCGTCTCCGGCCACAACCAGCCGCGTTCGAGAGAGATCCTGATCGCTTCCACGCGGGTGCGGGCGCCGACCTTCGGCAGGATGCGGCACAGGTAGTTGCGTACCGTTCCCGGCGACAGGAACAGCCGGTCGGCGATCTCCGTCACCGTGGACCCTTCGGCGGCGACCTGGAGGACGTCGAGCTCCCGTGAGGTGAGCGGGTTCTCCGGGGCGTGGAGAGCGGCGAGGGCCAGTTCGGGGTCGATCACCCGCTCCCCGCGCGACACCCTGCGTACGCAGTCGACGAGTTGCTGGGCCGACGCGTCCTTGACCATGAAGCCGCGGGCCTGCGCCCCCAGCGCCCGCCGCAGTGCCGCCGGGGTGCCGAGCCCGGTGAGGATCACCGTCTTGCAGTCAGGCACCCGTTCGTACAGCTCGGCCGCGGCCGTCAGGCCGTCGATCCCGGGAAGGCAGATGTCGAGGAGCGCGACGTCCGGCCGTCGCTCCTGGGCGAGTGCGACGATCTCGGTGCCCTGGCCGGTCTCCGCGACCACCTCCAGATCGTCTTCCGTGGAGAGCAGCGCCACGAGGGCCGATCTGACGAGGTGCATGTTCTCGGCTAGCAGTAGACGGATCAAGCCCGTTCTCCTTATGCGCCTTCACAAGGCTCGGTTGCACGTGAATTCTCTCCCCCCGATCCGCACAGCTTGTCGTCCCCCCAGCGGCCGTGCCTACTCCGTTCGGAAATATATCGTTATCATCCGCCGCGACATCGAAATAGCGTGATCTAGCGGGATTCTCTCTCCAGTCACTCCTGACTCGGCGGACCGGATTTCCCCATCGATTTACGGTCGGATTTACGGGCGGATTCAATCGCCGGCCGACGGGACGGCTCCTGCCGCCTCGACGTCGTACGACACCTCGATCACGCGCGCTCTCCAGCCGTCCGAGCTGCGCATATTCATGCACTCCCGCGCCCGTTCGATCATCCCGGGCAGCCATGTGGTCGACGGCGGCGCGCGAGGAAGCGCGGACCGGGGGCGGTCCCACCGCGATGCCCCATCGAGCCGATATCGATTTCCCGGAGCAGAGAATTCGGACAGTCAGCATTCGATCCCGCAAATCCCTGAAAGCCGGACCAATCATCATTGATCACGGTATTTCAAGAGCAAATGTGGGACTCCAACCAGAAGGGCATCGGTACGGAATATCTGTCGCGACCACTCCGGGGTCGCGCGATTCGACGGTTCACGACGATCGTCGTCCCGGCCGCCCCATCGATCCACCCGCCAGAATCGGTCGGTTTATAGATAGATGTGCTGATACGCGGCGAAGTGTGCAGACACGTACCGGAATACGGCGGAGCGTGTCGTGATGCGCCAGAGCGGGTGCGATGTGTTCGCCCGCCACGGTGGAGACCGCTCCTCCATCGCGATCACACCCCGAGCCCGTCGATCTCTGGCGGCCCGGCCGACGATCTCGCTATCATGACGCGGCATCCAGATCTTGACATCGACAGAGGAAATCGTGTCAGGAAAGGAGCCTCCCGCCGGACGCACCCCCTGGTGGAGGAAGAAGGCGCTGGCGATCGGAGCGGCGGCTCTGGCTGCCATCGGCGCCGCGATCACAGGCGTGATCCAGAACGTGGCGGAAACCGCGGCCAACAAGGCCCTGGGGCTCGACGAGACAGCGGCGGCGACCCCTTCCCCCACCGACACGCCCGTCC
>NZ_JADDIL010000136.1:0-11865 GCF_020826795.1 Microtetraspora sp. AC03309
GAGGTGGAGGGGGAACCGGCGGGCGCGCACGCGGCGAGGGCGCCGACCGCAGTGGCGGCGCCTCCCGCGAGCAGTCCCCGCCGGCTCAGTCGGGGTTCACTCATGTCGATCAGCCGTGGTCCTCGCTCGTGCCGCCGGCGCTCTCCGAGTGCCCGCCGGAGTGATCCGTACCGGGCTGGTAGTTCTCCTTGCCGCCGGCGAACTCCTTGCCGATGGCGGTGAAGTCGAGCGTTCCGCCGTCCTTGAAGGTGAGCGTGAAGGTGATCTCGTCACCGGGCTTCACCTGCTTCGTGACGCCCATCAGCATGATGTGGTCGCCACCCGGCTCCAACTGGTGCGTGCCGTGGGCGGGGATCACGAAGCCGCCCTCCTTCGCGCGCATGACCATCTTCCCCCCGGAGTCCACGACCTCGTGCAGCTCGACGTCCGGCGACAACGGGGACGTCGCGGAGACCACGGTCACGTCGGCGTCACCGTTGTTGACCAGGGTGCCGAAGGCCGCCGTCATGCCCGACTCGGTGCCCTTCACCCAGGGATCCGTTACGGAGATCGCGGATCCGGCGGTGACCGCCGGGGTGGCGGCCGGGGTGGCGGCGTCGGGCTGGACGGCGGCCCGGGTCTCGGGCTGGGCGGCGGGCTGCGAACCACAGGCGCCGACCATGGCGACGAGGATCACGGCGGGAGCGATGCGGCGAAGGAACATCGTTGTTGCCTTTCTTCGGCCCGGCTGGGCGTACCGAGGGCGCCTCGGCTCCGCCGTACCGGATGGTGAGCTTGTCAGGAGAGCGATCCGCCAGGTGGCGCGATCGCGGCCGGTCGCCGAACGTGCGGACCGGCCGTGCGAACGGGATCGGCGACGCGCGTTGACGGGCTACACGACGTGGGCGCGGAACCTGCTCCGATCAGTGGGGCACCGGGGACCGGGCGAGGATCGGTGACTACGGCGTACGCGTACATGGCCGATCGAGACTCGGCTGTCCGACTCGGCTGTCGGACTCGGCGAAGCGGCGCGGTGGTCGTGTGCGGTGGTCGTGTGCGGTGGTCCTGTGCGCGTGAGTCAGCGTGACGTGAGTGCGACGCCCATGGGCGGGCCACGGCGGCTCACTGCGTGCCGCAGCGACCGGGTGCGGAGGATCTCCGGCTCGGTGGACCGGGAGGCGTGGAACGGCGTGAGAGCCGGGGCCGGCAGGACGTCCAGCAGGAGGCACAGCCGGGCCGCGAGCCGCCGCAGCAGCGACCACAGCATGGCCTCGCCGTGGGACAGCCACAACGCCGTCAGGCCGACGGCCCAGCCGTGCATGACCAGCATGCCGACGCCCGGCACCAGTCCGGAGTGAAGGTGCGCCCCGGCCTCGGCGTACGGCGTCGCGTCGCCGGCGGAGGACACGCTCACGGAGAACAGCAGGTGCATTGCGACCTGGAGGCCGCCGAGAAGCGGCAGGATCACGGCCAGCCCGCGTTCCCGGCCGGTCCACGGAAGCGCGGCGGCGAACGCGAGGATCAGCCCTACGACGACCCGGGGCCCGGAGAGCGTTCCTCCGGCGAACAGGTGCGCCAGAACGCCCAGCCCGACGCACACCGCGGCGAAGGCCGTGGTACGCGCGAGTCGGAAAGGCGTCAGGACGGACATAGTGTCGTTATCGTCCCATGAGGATCCGCCGGTCCCCCAACCGCTCCCATGAATCGGCGAAGATCGTCCGCTGCGTTGTCCGGCCGCTCACATCAGGTAGCGGAACCACAGGTACGGCGTGGAGATCGCGACCGTGACGAGGGTGACGATCAGTCCGTATTTGGTGAACTGCCAGAAGCTGATCGGCGTACGGTTGCGCGCGGCGATGCCGAGGACGACGACGTTCGCGGCGGCGCCGACGGCGGTGGCGTTGCCGCCGAGGTCGGCGCCGAGCGCCAGGGCCCACCACAGCGCCCGCGCCGGGCCGTTGCCGCCGTTCGCCTGTACGAGATCGGCCACGATCGGGCTCATCGTCGCCACATAAGGGATGTTGTCCACGACCGCCGACAGTGCCGCCGACGCCCAGAGCAGCAGCATCGTGGCGAATCCGAGCCGGCCCTCGGTGGCCCCGACCGCCGCCTCGGAGATCTTCCCGATGACACCGGTCTCGACCAGCGCGCCCACCATGACGAACAGCCCGGCGAAGAACACCAGCGTGGGCCACTCGACCTCGCGGATCGCCTCCTCCGTGGTGACCCGGGTCGCGGCGACCAGCACCCCGGCCCCGAGGAGCGCCACCACGGAGGGCTCGTAGTGCAGCACCGGATGCAGCACGAACGCGACCATCACCAGCGCGAGCACGACGAGGCTCTGCCACAGCAGCCTGCGGTCGGCGATCGCCTCACGCTCGTTCAGCGCCATGATCTCCGCCGCCCGGTCGGGGTCGTACCGGAACGCGTTCCTGAACATGATCCGGCACAGCCCGATGAACGCCAGGAGCAGGACCACGACGAGCGGGGCGAGATCGGCCAGGAAGTCGTTGAACGTCAGCCCGCCCCTGCTGGCGATGATGATGTTGGGCGGATCTCCGACCAGGGTGGCCGTGCCGCCGATGTTGGACGCCATCGCCTCGGCGATGAGGAACGGCGCGACGTTCAGCGCGAGCCGTTCGCAGACGAGGAACGTGACCGGGGCGATCAGCAGCACCGTCGTCACGTTGTCGAGCAGCGCGGAGGCGCAGGCGGTGATCACGACCAGCAGCACCATGAGCCGGAACGGACGGCCCCGCGCCCGCTTGGCCGCCCAGATCGCCAGGTACTCGAAGACGCCCGTCTGCTTCAGCACTCCGACGATGATCATCATGCCGAGGAGCAGGAAGATGACGTTCCAGTCGATCCCCGTGTGCTCGGAGAAGAACGCCGACGGTGCTCCGGTGGCGTGGATGAGCAGCATGATCCCCGCGCCGCCGAGCGCCGCCGCGACCCGGTGGATCCGCTCCGTCGCGATCAGCGCGTACGTGCAGACGAAGGCCACCACCGTCAGCCAGGCGGTGACCGTCATGAGGCGAGGGCCCGGTCCAGCAGGGTCTGCAGCGTGACGGCTCCGAGCAGCCTGCCCCCGCTGACGACCGCGACCAGCGGGCTGCGGGTGCGCGCCATCAGCGCGGCGATCTCCAGCACCGTGGCGTCCGGGTCGGTGACCGGCAGTTCGCGCGGCTCCTCCGGCAGGCACTCCCGGACGGTACGGCCGGCGAGCGCGCGCAGGAACGCGTCGGCGTGCGCCTCGTCCACGACACGGGCGAGGGCCGGATCGTCCTGGCAGTAGCGCGGAACGGCCAGCCGCAGCACCTGCGTTCCCGGCAGGACCGTGCGCGGCCGCCCTCGCTCGTCGATCACTATCAGGCCGGGGAGATCCTGGTCCGCGAGTAACCGGGCCGCTTCGATCATCGGGGTGTCGAGGGTGACGGTCGGGAAGTCGGCGGTGAGATCGCGAGCTCGCATCGGGGGCACTCCGGGGTCGGTGAGGTCAGCGCCGACCAGACTTCCCGGCTCACCTCCCGGAAACCTATCAACCCGCCACCCGCCGGAGGAAGTGGGTGTCCGGGGCGGGGATGCCGCGGCGGCAGGCGATCGGGTCAGAACCTCCGGCAGCGGAGCAGGAGCATGGCCGCGTCGTCGTGCAGCGGGGCGTCCACGTGCGCGACCAGGTCGACGCGGAGCGACTCCAGCGCCACCTCGGGGTCGTCCTCCTTCAGCAGGTGGGCCCGGTCGGCGAGCGGATAGAACCGGCCCGCGCGGTCCCGTGCCTCGATGACGCCGTCGGTGTAGAGGAGGACCTGGTCGCCCGTACCGAACGGGATCTGGGACGGGGTCGGCCCCGGCACCTCCAGTACGGCGAGGCCGAGCGGCGGCGCGAAGGTGTCCGGTTCGACGAAGGCGGTCCCACCGTCCGCCCGGATGATCAGCGGCGCCGGATGGCCATAGTTGAGCAGGGTCAACGTGCCGTCGGGGTGGGCCTCGGCCAGGATCGCGGTGACGAAGTCCTCCCCCGTCAGGCGCCGGTTGAGCGCCTTCTCCACGCGGGCGCTGACCCCGAGGAGATCCGGCTCGTCGTGCGCGGCCTCCCGGAACGCGCCGAGGACCAGCGCCGCGGTCTCCACGGCCTCCAGGCCCTTGCCCTGGACGTCGCCGACGATCACTCGCACGCCGCTCGGGCCGGTGACCACCTCGTACAGGTCGCCGCCTATGCGCGCCTCCGCCGCCGCCGACGTGTAGGAGACGGCCGCGCGCAGGTGTCCCGCCCTGCGGGGAACCGGGCGCAGCAGTACGCGTTGCGCGACCTCGGCGACGGATCGCACGTTGGCGAGCTCGCGCTCGCGCCGCTGCCGCCCGGCGGTGGCCAGGATGCTGGCGGCGGTCACGCCGCTGATGGAGATGAGGCTCAGGTCGCTCTCGGGGGCGCGCAGCAGGTCGTTGTAGAGGGCGAGCAGCAGGGAGAGCACCAGCGCGATGAGCCCGATCAACACGGTACGGCGAATGCCGCCCACCAGGCTCGCGAACGCCGGGCCGATGGCCAGGAGCGAGAGGAAGACGTACTGGGAGCCGGCCAGGATGTCGGCGGCGGCGATGATGCCCATCATCGCGAAGGGCAGCATCGCCATCAGGGGCTGCGTTCGGGTCACGCGGGCTCGGGTCACGCGGGCTCCGGCCGCCGGCTCCGGTCGGAACGGATGAACCCTGGCTGGCGATTCTGGCGCTGCGTCACTGTGTGCCTCCGATATGTCGCCGAACGCGGTCGCCTGCTGACCAGGCCCTCCCCCGCGCGCGCCGCCGTCACTGTAACAAGCGAGGTCATCCCAGAACAGGTGATACGTCCCCTGGGCTCCCAGGTTGGGAACCGGGAACGGCGGTCCTCCGGGAGGCCGGGCCGGACCGTTCGCGCGGGATTTGCGCGGCCCCGGCCCCGATGGCCCGCGCGCCTCCCCGGCCTGCCAGTACGTCCGTCATGCGCCAAGGATAGATCGTCTGCCTGGCTGCTCCCACCGGGAGTGGCGCGCATGGGCACGGACGGGGACCGTCGGCACCGTCGATAGGGTGACCAGGTGGATCAGGGCAGATACCAGGGCGCGGGTCACGGCACGGATCACGGCACGGATCGGAGTCCGGATCGCCGTGAGGACCACGGCCGGGACCACCGTACGGATCTTGGCGGCCGGGAGGCGTTGCGGGAGTTGCTCTCCGGAGTGGACGCGCGGCGGTTCCGGCTGGCCCTGACCCTGCTGTGCGACGGCCGCTGGTGGACGCTGGCCGATCTCGTCCGGGCCACCGCCACCTCCAGGCGGGGTGTCGAGGCGCTTCTTCGCGAGGTCGCGACCGAACGGTCCGGCGAGCGGTTCCGGCCGGTCCCGGAGGAGGCCCGCGCCTGCCGTGAGCTGCTCGGGGACGAGCCCGTCACGGCGCCGGTCCTGCCCGCCGACCCGGTCGGCCACCTGCTCCCCCACCACACGGAGTCGGTCGAGCTGATGGAGCGGCTGATCGCGGGGGCGCCGCGCGGCCTGCACGTCCTGGACCATGTGGCGGCGACGCCGGAAACGGTCGTACGCCGGGCGTTGCTCCTCGGCGCGAGGTTCTGGCTGCCGGGCGCGCGGCTGCTGTGCGTGGGCGACCACGACCTGACCTCGCTCGCGGTCGCGCTGCTCCACCCGGACGTCGAGGTGACCGTGGTCGACATCGACGAGCGCATCCTCGCCTACATCGGCGAGCAGGCCGCGCGTCTCGGCCTCGACGTGCGGACCCGCTGGGCGGATCTGCGTCTCGGCCTGCCGCCCTCGGTCCACGACCACGCCGACCTCGCCATCACCGATCCGCCGTACACGCCCGAGGGCATCGGCCTGTTCGTCGCCCGTGCCTGCGAGGGGCTGCGGGATGTGGAGCAGGGCCGGATCCTCCTGGCGTACGGCGCGAGCGAGCGCACGCCGATGCTCGCGCTGAAGGTCCAGAACGCGCTCCACGACCTCAATCTCGCCTATGAGGCGATGTATCCAGACTTCAATCAGTACTTCGGGGCGGAGGCCATCGGCTCGGCCGCCGACCTGTACGTCCTGCGTCCGACGACCAAGACCCGGCCCGCCGTGGCCGCGCGCACCGAGCGCTTCGCCACCGCGATCTACACCCAGGGGCCCCAGGCGGTGGAGTCCCGGGCGGTGGAGCCGGGGCGGGCGGAGCCTCTGGCGGCCGGACCGTCCGCGGGCACCGTGGACGCGCCGGCGGAGTTCGCTCCGGGGGTCCTGGTGGGTGAATGGCCCAAGGACGTGCTCCCCCGGGTCCCCCGGGCCCGACTGTCCACCTGGCTGGCCAAGCCGTACGCCGCCGCGCCGGAACGCGTGGCGATAGCCGTACCGGCCGGGCTGGAAGGCGCGCTGCCCCGGCTGCTGCTCGCCGCCCGGGCACACCACGTACGGGCCTTTCTGGGTGGATCTCCGGGAGACCTCGCGGCGCTGTCCGAGCTGCTCTCACCGGTCTACGAGGTCACCGCGCACGGCCACGTCCTCGACGCGGTACGGCGGCCCCGTCCCGGCGAGGGCCGGAGCGAGGACCGGAGCGAGGACCAGGGCGCGGGCGAGGGACGGGACGTGGACGACGCCACCGACGTGATCCTGCGCCGGATCCTGGACAACGCCCACGGCAAGCTGGCCAACACCTGGCGTGAGGCGCTGACCAGGCTGCCGGGCGGGCCGACCAAGAAGCAGGCTCGCTCGATCGTCGCCGCCGTCGCTCCGTGGTCGGCCGACGTCACTCCCCTGGAGTTGCCCGCGCACCGGTTGCGCGAGCTGCGTTCCGCCGTGTCCTCCTCACTGCGTTCCGTCGCCGGCACGGCCTGAACCGACCGCGTAACCGCCCGAGGTCTGCGGCTCCGCGTCACGAAACACGCCGCAAGGTCTAGGCTCGCAGAGCGGCGCTGACCAGTTCGCGGGCCTCATCCTGCACCTGCGCGAGGTGCTCGGGTCCGTGGAACGACTCGGCGTAGATCTTGTACACGTCCTCGGTGCCCGAGGGGCGGGCCGCGAACCACGCGTTGGTTGTGCAGACCTTGAGCCCGCCGATGGGCGCTCCGTTGCCGGGCGCGGTCGTGAGCACCTCGTTGATCGACTCTCCCGCAAGGGTGTCGGCGGTGACCTGGTCGGCGGACAACCTGGACAGGATCGCCTTCTCCTCGCGGGTCGCGGGCGCGTCCACCCGCGCGTACGCCGGGTTCCCGAACCGGGCGATCAGGTCGGCGTAGAGCATGCTGGGCGAGCGCCCGGTGACGGCGATGATCTCCGCGGCGAGCAGGGCCATGATGATGCCGTCCTTGTCGGTGGTCCACACCGACCCGTCGCGGCGGAGGAAGGACGCGCCCGCGCTCTCCTCGCCGCCGAACCCGAGCGACCCGTCGAGCAGGCCGGGCACGAACCACTTGAACCCGACCGGGACCTCGACGAGGCGGCGGTTCAGATCGGCGGCGACCCGGTCGATCATGCTGCTGCTGACCAGGGTCTTGCCGATTCCGGCCTCCGCCCGCCAGCCGGGCCGGTGGCCGAACAGGTAGGAGATCGCCGCGGCAAGGAAGTGGTTGGGGTTCAGCAGTCCGGCGTCGGGGGTGACGATGCCGTGCCGGTCGGCGTCGGCGTCGTTGCCGGTGGACACGTCGTACGCGTCCCGCCCCGCGATCAGGGACGCCATCGCGTGCGGCGAGGAGCAGTCCATCCGGATCTTCCCGTCCCAGTCGAGCGTCATGAACCGCCAGGTCGGATCGACGAGGGGGTTCACCACGGTCAGGTCCAGCCGGTGCCGCTCCGCGATCTCCCCCCAGTACGCGACGGACGCGCCACCGAGCGGGTCGGCGCCGATGCGGACGCCCGCGTTCCTGATCGCGTCCAGGTCGAGCACCGATCCGAGGTCGTCCACGTACGCCGCGAGGAAGTCGTACCGGCCGGTCGTGTCGGCCGCGAGCGCCCGCGCGTACGGCACGCGCCTGACCTCCTTCAGCCCTCCGGCGATCAGCGCGTTGGCGCGGTCCTGGATCCACGACGTGGCGTCGGTGTCCGCCGGTCCCCCGTTCGGCGGGTTGTACTTGAAGCCGCCGTCCGGCGGCGGGTTGTGCGACGGGGTCACCACGACGCCGTCCGCGAGACCCGTCGTACGGCCGCGGTTGTGGGTCAGGATGGCGTGCGAGACGGCGGGGGTCGGCGTGTAGCCGTCCCTGCTGTCGATCAGCACGGTGACCCCGTTGGCGGCGAAGACCTCCAGCGCGGACGCCCGGGCCGGCTCGGACAGGGCGTGCGTGTCGGCGCCGAGGAACAGCGGCCCGTCCACGCCCTTGCTCGCCCTGAACTCGCAGATCGCCTGGCTCGTCGCGAGGATGTGGTCCTCGTTGAATGCCGCGTTCAGCGCCGAACCGCGATGTCCCGAGGTCCCGAAGGACACCCGCTGCGCCACCTGCTCGGGATCGGGATGCAGCGTGTAGTACGCCGTCACCAGACGGGCGACGTCGACGAGGTCGGACGGCCGCGCGGGCAGTCCTGCGCGCTCATGGACCATGGGCTGCTCACACTCCTACACGTTGGCTAGGGCAAAACGGGCACATACCCGACAGTCTGCCGTACCCGATCCTTGAGCCCTGTCTGGCGCCGCTCTTCGATGTACTGGAGGACGCGGGCGGCTTGCGTTCGACCTCGCTGGTCAGCGGGCGAGCGCTGCCGCGACGGCGGTGGCGAACCCGTCGACGTTGTCGATCATGATGTTGTGCCCGCAGTCGGGGATCGGTACGGTCCGGACCCCGTTGCCGGCAAGCTCGGCCGCGCCGGGAAGCGGTCCGTCGGCCGCCGGGTACAGCACCGTCCGGGGGAGCCGAAGGTTCAACAGGGTCTGCCGCATCGTCGCCGCCCAGTGCGGCCCCGCCGACTCCAGAACGGGTTCCCAGCCCTCCTCGAGGAATTCCTCCTCGCTGTAGCCAACCATCTTCCATGGGGACGTCGTCGGATCGGGTGTGTGGTGGTCGAGGTGGCTGTCGACCAGGACCAGCCGTCCCACCAGATGCGGGTGCCGGTCGGCGAGGAGGATGGCGACCCCTCCTCCCATGAGGACGGACATGCTGGAACTCGCTATCCTCGGCTTCCTCTACGAGGAGGCGCTCCACGGCTATGAGCTCCGTACCCGCCTCGCCGCCCTGACCGGCCATGTGCGACCCATCGCCGACGGCACCCTCTACCCGGCGATCAAGCGCCTGGAACGAGCCGGCCTGCTCGAACGCGAGACGCGGCCGGGGTCCGTCGCGGCCCCGAGGCACATCCTCATCCTGACTCCGGACGGCCGGAGCGAACTCCTGCGCCGCCTACGGGAACCCGACGAACTCTTCATCACCGACGAGAACCGCTGGTTCACCATGCTGGCGTTTCTCCGCCACCTCGGCGACCCCGCCGAACAGGCGGCGGTCCTTCAGCGCAGGCTCACGTTCCTGACCCAGCCGGCGAGTTTCTTCTGGGACAGGGACCGACCGCTGCGAGCCGCGGACTTCGACGATCCGTTCCGCAAGGGACTGCTCACCATCGCCACCGCCACCAGCCGTACGGAGATCCGTTGGCTCCGGGATACCATCGGCGACCTCACCGCCCAGCCCTGGCAAGACCTGCGGGCGTACTGGATGCGCCGGATGTACCGCCACAGGATCGCCCGCACCTGCGCGTACGTCGGGGCCGTGGTGACGAGGAATCCTTCTCCGGGCGGGTGCGTGTCGAGCCACCATCCGGCCGCGAGAGACGCGGTGTGGGAATTGCCGACG
The DNA here is from genome assembly GCF_020826795.1 of Microtetraspora sp. AC03309. Taxonomy (NCBI): domain Bacteria; kingdom Bacillati; phylum Actinomycetota; class Actinomycetes; order Streptosporangiales; family Streptosporangiaceae; genus Microtetraspora; species Microtetraspora sp. AC03309. The sequence goes on from NZ_JADDIL010000136.1 coordinate 9,770, forward strand.
CCGTGCCCTGACTGGACGGCCGTTCGCCGGCTGCCCCGGACAGCCAACGGATCCGGGCGCAACTCTGGCCACTACGCCGTGCTCGGCCTGGTCGGCAACACCGGGCTCGTCGAACCCAGCGACGACATGCTGCTCGGCATCCTCGACGCGATCGCGTGGCTGCGGCGCGAGGGCGGCGCCGGTCGCGAGATCGAGGGCCACCGCGACGGCTACGCGACGGACTGCCCCGGGCCCGCGCTGTACACCTGAGTCCGCCCCGCCCGTCCACGGCACCAACGCCTGCACCGCAGCCCGCGAAGGAGGAAGAGATGCCCGAGATCGTGTCCCTCGGCCTGTCCAACGAGGTCGTCATCCCGGTCGGCGAGAACTACCAGCCGTGGTGGACCGCAGAGTGGTGCGACACCGTGAGCTGGCACCCGGCCGGCGGCCAGTCCATCGCCCCGTCCGTGGACGTGTGGGCGGATATCGCCGCGCACGTCGCGCTGGCTGGTCTGGCGCCCGGCGAGGCGGTCGAGCTCGGCCTGACGCGCCACCTGGCCGATGGGTCGCTCGCGGACATCGCCTGGCCGAACGGGCAGCTCCGGACCGTGTACGCGGACTCCGCTGGTCGTGTCGAGGCGGACGTCACGGGTCAGTTCAAGCTGTCCGCGGCCAACCGCGGCCGCCTCACCATCCGGCACCCCTCGGCAGGGGCGGTCCGAATGGAGACGGCGTCGCTGTTCAAGGCGATCCTTCACCGCTACTGAGTAAGGAGATCAACATGCGGTTACTCAACGGCCTCTTCTGGCTGGACGCCGCGGAGCGCGGTGTCCGGGCTGCCGCCGCGACCGCCCTGGGCTTGCTCAGCGGCGAGGGTCTCGGCCTGCTCGACGTCGCGTGGGGCTCTGTCGCGTCGGCCGCTGTCCTGGCCGCCGTCGCGAATCCGCTCGCCTCGGTCGTGGCCAGCCGGACCGGCGACTCGACCACCGCGGGGTTCACCACCGACTCGCGCTGATCTGGCCGCACATACGACGATGCCCACGCCCATCGAGGGCGGGGGCGTTCTCTCGCTGCTCCCACATCCGGAGGGTGGCCTCGGCTCTCAGATGCTGCACCGCTATTAATTGCATTCATAACTAATAGTCTATGGATCCCGCCGTCTTACTTATGACCGGAATCCTTGTACTCTTCGCTAGAGCGTGAGACCATTCGATGGCGATTATTCCATAACGTTTCAGACCACCGCCTACAACTCGATAGGGGTCTTATGAAACTGCGTCATCGACTTCGGCGATGGACAATTGCAACACTCGCCGTTACTGTCGCCACGGTAGTCAGCAGCGCGGGCCCGGCCCACGCCAGCGACACTACCTTTCCCTTCACATATGGCAACAACGGCGATAAGCCGCTGGTCGGCAACTTCGATTATGCGGACTTTGCCGACGAAGTGGGCGTCTACCGTCCGAGCAACCAGACATTCTACGCCCGCGACGCCGACGGCGCGACCACCACACCCTACCCAATGGGCAACGCCGGCGACATTCCTATCGTCGGCGACTGGGACGCCGACCTGTATCTCACCGACTCTTGGGGAGTCTACCGGCCGAGCAACCAGACGTTCTATTTCCAGCACTCTCGCAACCCGGTCTTCTTCGGCAATCCGGGCGATGTTCCCATCGTCGGCGACTGGGACGGTGACTACCGCGACGACATCGGAGTGTTCCGGCCATCCACCGGCATGTGGTATTTCGAGCACACAGAGGATCCATTCCAGTTCGGCCAGAGCGGTGACATCCCGCTCGTGGGTGATTGGTGCGGAAACGACCGGGAAGAGTTCGGGATCTACCGCCCGAGCAAAGCGGCCTTCCTCTTCCTGTACCCGGACGGCTCCACATCCGGCTGGATCCCCTTCGGCAACAGCGGCGACAAGCCGTTGATCGGTCGCTGGACAGAGGGCCAGCTCTACGACAACTACGGCGTCTACCGCCCGAGCACTCGGACGTTCTACGGCGGTCCGGAAGTCCCCGGCTGCTAACTACGTCCGCCTCCTGCTAGTGCCGCATCAGCTGGGGTTTGCCCCGTTTCGTGGCGACACGCCGATCAAGGTCCCACCGCGA
>NZ_JADDIL010000137.1:0-10895 GCF_020826795.1 Microtetraspora sp. AC03309
TCCGCGCGAGCTGACAGCAGCACACCACCCGAAACAACCATCCGATTACGCCTCCCTTCCCCCTCCGATCGCTAAGCCCACCGCAAATATATCGCTCACACGTTCTATAAACAACTCTCAGTAGTTACACATGTACCCTTTGTGCATAGACTGCTGAATGTCGTTTTCGAGGTTGGGCATTTGGTAAAGATGGGGCGGGAAGCGCCCGTATTCAGGGCCACCCCATTCAGGGCCACCCCATTCAGCGCCATCTCATTCAGCGCCATCTCATTCAGGGCCACCTCGCGCCCTTGTATTGCGTCTCGTCGCAGTCGTCTTCCTCCATGGAGGGGGCCAACCACTACGGGCGCCCGCCAGCGACAGCCCCATCCGGCTTCCGGCAGCACTCGGGCGGATGGAGAACACAGGATCGATGGGGCGGGCCTCACTCGCCGTTGGCCTTGAATACGGCAGGCGACCTCGAAGACGGCAAACGCGAAGACGGCGGGGCCTGACGACCGCGTGGTGCCCTGACGACGGCCGGCGACCTGAAGACGGCCCATGACCTGAAGACCGCGTGGTGCCCTGACGTACGGCCGGCGACCTGACGACCGCATAGTGCCCTGACGACGGCAGGGACTCGAGGGTGAGCGAGGTGCCATGAAAGCAGGTAGGCAAAGCTACAACTGGTGGTGACGAGGCCCTGAACGGGATACAGGACCTCGTCAGCCGTCGGTTTCCGCGAATCTCCGGCGCCTACGGAGGTCTCACCGTCGAGTGAAGACATGTGGCCCCTGAACCACTGCTGACTCTTGAGCCACTCCTGGACCCTGAAGCACTCCTGACCCTTGAACCACTCGGCACTTCAGTAGACGGTCTTCATGGCGGCCCGAACCTCTCCGAGCGTGGTCTCCGCGACCTCGTTGGCGATCTGGGTGCCGTCGTGCAGGACCTGCCGCACGAAGCCCAGGTCCTGGGCGTAGTCCGCGCGACGCTCGCGGATGGGGGCCAGGTACTCGTTGACGGCCTCGGTGACGGTCGCCTTCAGGGCTGCGGCCCCTCTGCCGCCGATCTCCGCGGCCACGTCGTGGGGGTCGCGGTCGAGGCACAGCGCAGCCAGGAGCACGAGGCTGGACACCTCGGGCCGGGCTTCCGGGTCATAGGTGATGTGCCGGTCGACGTCGGTCTTCGCCCCCCGGATCAGGCGGGCGGTCTCGTCGGCGCTCGCGGCCAGGCCGATCGCGTTGCCCCGGCTCTTGCTCATCTTGGTGCCGTCGGTGCCCAGCAGCAGCGGCGCGGCCGACAGCAGGGCGTCCGGCTCCGGGAAGACCGGGGCCGCGCCCGTGCCATACCGGTCGTTGAAGCGACGGGCGATGGTCCGGGTGAGCTCCAGGTGGGGAAGCTGGTCCTGCCCCACCGGAACCACGTCGGCCTTGCAGAACAGGATGTCGGCAGCCTGGTGGGCGGGATAGGTGAACATCAGGCCGCTGACCGCCGACTGCCGGGAGTGCGCGATCTCGTCCTTGACGGTCGGGTTGCGGCTCAGCTCCGACACCGAGACCAGGCTGAGGAACGGCAGCAGGAGCTGGTTGAGCGCGGGGACGGCGCTGTGCGCGAAGATCGTGGTCCGCGTGGGATCGATGCCCACGGCGAGATAGTCCAGGACCAGGTCCTCCACCCGCTCGTTCAGGCGGTCGGCGACGTCCCTGTCCGTCAGGACCTGGTAGTCGGCGATGATCAGGAAGGTCTCCACCCCGAGGTTCTGCAGCCGTACCCGGTTGTGGAGGGTGCCGAAGTAGTGGCCCAGGTGCAGCCGCCCCGTCGGGCGGTCACCGGTGAGCACGCGGAACCGCCCGGGTTCCCGGGGGATCAGCTCCTCCAGCTCGGCGCTGCGCCGCTGGGCCGCGCTCACACCGGCTCTCGTCTCGGCGATCGTCCCGCCGTTCGCCCCGTTCTCCCCGTTCGCCCCGTTGTTCCCGCTGTCCTGGGGGCTCGTGCCGCCGGGCGGGGGCAGTACGGGGGCGGGTGCGCCGGTCGCCGCGCTGAGCGCGGCGTCGGTGGTCGTCGATCTTTCGGTGACGGTCGTCATGAGGTTCTCCTGGCGTGTGGATGGTTCGCCATCCAGAGGAGGCCCCCTTGACCGGGGAGAGCATCGAAAAGGGCCGTCCATCCGAACGGCCCGGGGTCGTGCGCGAAAAGCGGCCGCTCCTACGAGGAGCGCCACCAGCTCAGACACGACGAACGATGCATGGGGGAAGCATACTTCCGCTTTCTCAGCGGGAACACCATGCCGCCTGCACAATGAGGATCCGGTACGGCACCGCCGTACCGGATCTCAGAGGTTCTGGGCCGGGAGGGCCGACCAGTCGATGGCCAGGCGCTGCGGGTCCGCGGGATCAGCCCAGATCTGGACGACCCTGCCAGGAAGGACGGCACCCATCAGGAGGCGCGGCAGGATCTGGCGGTGGTTCACGGGGTACGGCCGGCCGCCCTCGGGCTGGACCTGGAGATCGAAGGCGACGACCACCTGGTCGTTCACCATCGTCCCGGTGTCCCGCATCGCGGTGATCAGGGCACGGCACGGAACCCCGGTGCCGATCAGTTCCTGGTTGCCCGTGCCCATGAAGTCCTTCATGCGCCCGAGTACGCCGGTGGACGGCCCCTGGCCTCCCGCGAGCCTGGCGACGAACGCCGTCACACCGATGATCAGTAGGAACAGGCCGATGACGAAGATCGGTACGCCCCAGGACATGGTGGAGAGGGAGCTCATGCCGAATACTCCGCCGATGAGGAGGACGAGCCCCGCGGCGGCGGCGACGAGCAGCGCGTTTCGCGCCATATTTCACAACCTTTCGCCTGCTTCATACGTCACAGGGATAGGGACGCCCGCTTGACCACCGCTTGCAGCCTGGTTGCCAACATGGCGATACGCGGCGTTCAAGGTAGATCGCTACACTTTCCGCGATTTGCCGGTATCGGGCCCTCTGACGCGGGTGACAGCCCTCGTCCGATTCTCAGGAGTTAAGAACGTGGGTCTTGTCGACGTGCGTCCTGCGCTTCCCGTGGAGGAGCCGCCCGCACCGCCCGCCCCGCCCAAGTGGCGGGCCTGGTTGTGGGCGACATTGGCGGGCGTCCTCGGCGTGGTGGTCGGCGGCGTGACCTTCCTCGTCGGCGGATACGTCAAGCTCACCGGTAACGTCAAGCACGAGGTCGTGGCCAAGCAGGATCTGGGTCCCCGGCCCGTCAAGATCAGCAAGGCGATGAACGTGCTGATCGTCGGCTCCGACCAGCGCGACGGGGCCAACGCCAAGTACGGCAAGTTCGAGGGCGAGCGGACCGACACGATCATCCTCGCCCACATCTCCCCGAAGCGGGACGGCGCGATGCTGATCAGCTTCCCGAGGGACTCGCTCGTCCAGCTCCCCTCCTGCCCCGCGAAGAACGGCCTCCCCGGGCAGCGGGCGCACGTCGGCATGATCAACGAGTCGTTCAACTCCGGCGGCGTCGCGTGCACCTGGCGCACGATCGAGGCGCTGACCGACATCCACATCGACCATTTCGTGAAGGTGGACTTCACCGGGTTCAAGTCGATGGTCAACGCGCTGGGCGGCGTACCCGTCTGCGTACCCGAGGCGATCGACGACAGGAAGGCGCGGCTGACCCTGGCCGCCGGTCGGCAGGTGCTCCAGGGCGAGCAGGCGCTCGGATACGTACGGGCCCGCTACAGCCTCGGCGACGGCTCGGACATCGGCCGCATCCAGCGGCAGCAGATGTTCCTCGCCTCGATGGCCAAGAAGGCGATGAGCGGCGAGACGCTGACCGATCCGAAGACGCTCTTCGGCTTCCTCGACGCGGTGACCAAGTCGATCACCACCGACCCCGACCTCACCGTGGGGGTCATGAAGGATCTCGCGGTGAGCGCCGAGGGCCTGACCGCCGGGCAGATCCGGTTCGTGACCACGCCGTGGCGCTATTCCGTCACCAACCCCGGCCGGGTGGAGTGGGTCCAGCCGCAGGCGGGCCGCCTGTTCAAGATGGTCGCCGCCGACCAGATCAGCAAGGGCGTCAAGAGCGGCGAGCAGAAGATCCCGAAGTCCCAGATCCACATCATCGTGGAGAACGGCAGCGGCAGGCAGGGCACCGGCGCCGCGGTGGCCGCCGAACTGGAGCAGCGCGGCTACCACATCCAGAAGATCGTCACCGCGCGGAAGCAGTACACCAAGACGTTCGTCAAGTACTCCCCCGACGGCGCGAGCCGGGCTCCACGGCTCTACCGCGAGCTGGTGACGTCGAAGACCTACCTCGTGCAGAACGCGCAGACCCAGACGCTGGTCCTCGTCCTGGGCGCCGACTGGCGCGGCCTGAAGCCGCCCAAGACCCTGGACGACGTCGAGGGCTTCGACGCGACCCAGGACAGCTGCACGGCAAGCTGACCGCGATTCCACGGGTTCCGTTACTAATCTGTTATGACGCCTGCTCGGCGGGCAGTAGCGACGGATACCCGGACGTGGAGTGCTGCGGATGCGGACCGACTGGCGGAACCTCGGACAGGCGCTGGGGCTGACCCTCGCCTCGGCCATGGTCTGGGGGATCGCCCACCTGGTGGCGGGCCGGACCAGGGCGGGGCTCGCGCTCGCGGGCGCGTACACCGTGCTGCTCGCGACCGTGACCATGGCCGTCACGGCGCTTCGCCCCGCCCTGCTCGAACTGGCCGTACGGCCGAACTGGCTGACCGGTCTGATCATGACGGCGCTGGCGATCGGGTTCTGCTGGTCCGCCGTCATCATCTCCTCGTACCGGCTGGTCCGCCCGCCGGATCTGGACAAGGTGGAGCGCGGCATCGCGAGGGGCGTGATCTCGCTGCTGTGCGTACTCGTGATCGCCCCCATGGCGTACGCGGGCCGGCTGGCCTACGTGTCCAGGGACGTCCTGCTCACCGTGTTCAACGGCGGGGTGCCGCTGCGGCAGGACCCATGGGCGAGGAAGCCGCGGCTGAACATCCTGCTGGTCGGCGCAGACGCGGCGAAGAACCGTCCAGGGGCGCGCACCGACAGCATGACCGTCGCGAGCGTGGACACCCGTACGGGGGACACCGTGCTGTTCGGGCTGCCCCGCAACCTGGAACACGTGCCGATGCCCGCGGGCCCGGCCAGGAACGCCTTCCCGTGGGGGTTCTCCGGCGACGGCGACGAGACGACACCCGGGCTGCTCAACGAGGTGTACCAGTGGGCCGAGGACCATCCGGCGATCGTCCCGGGAACGCATCGGGACCGCGGGATGCGGCTGCTCAGGGACACCGTGGGCGGGATACTCGGCGTCCACATCGACTACTACGCCATGCTCGACATGAAGGGCTTCGCCCAGATCATCAACGCGATGGGCGGCGTCACGGTCACCATCAGGCAGAACATCCCGTACGGACTGGAGGGCGGCGTGCTGGAGGCGGGCCGGCGCCGGCTCGACGGCCAGCAGGCGCTCTGGTACGGCCGGTCGCGCACCGACAGCGACGACTATGTGCGGATGGGACGGCAGAAGTGCCTGCTCAACGCCGTCGCCAAGCAGGCCGATCCGATGGCCGTGCTGCGCGGCTTCGAACGGATCGCGGACGCGACCAAGCGGTACGTGACGACGGACGTGCCGCAGAGCATGCTGCCCGCGATGCTCGACCTCTCCGAGAAGATCAAGAGCGCGCACATCCGGAGCCTGCAGTTCGTGCCGCCGCTGGTCAACACGGCCGATCCCGACTGGGACCTCATCCGGCGCGAGGTCGGCAAGGCCCTGCGCCCCCAGCATCCACGGGACAAGCATCCGCGTCCCCGGCATGCTCCCCGGTGGTCGCCTCACACGTCGAAGGGCACGTCGTCGCCGGGCACCGCGCAGTCGCTGGACACCATCTGCTGACCTAGCCGCCCACCCTTGGCACAAAACCTACCGGGCTTGACGGGAATATCACCATGGGCTTCAATATCTGCTAAGCCGACTCATTTAGTAGGAAAAGCAGGGAGAAGCCCATGAGCGTTCGCAGGCTACGGGGGATCACGGCCGCCGTCATCGCGACCACCGCCCTGGTCACGGCCTGCGGGGGAGGCAGCGGTTCCGGGGGGGACGGCAAGGTCAAACTGGCGCTCGTCGCCTACTCCACCCCGCAGGCGGCCTTCACGGACATCATCGCCGCCTTCCAGAAGACGCCCGAGGGCAAGAACATCACCTTCACCCAGTCGTACGGAGCCTCCGGCGACCAGAGCCGGGCCGTGGCGTCCGGGCTGAAGGCCGACCTCGTCGAGTTCTCCCTCGAGACCGACATCACCCGCCTGGTCAAGGCCGGGCTCGTGGCCGAGGACTGGAACAGCGGCCCCACCAAGGGCATCCTGACCAAGTCGATCGTGGTCATCGGCACCCGCAAGGGCAACCCGAAGAGCCTCAAGACCTGGGACGACCTGATCAAACCCGGTGTCGAGGTGATCACGCCCAACCCCTTCACCTCGGGCGCCGCCCGCTGGAACCTGCTCGCCGGATACGGCGCGAAGTCGGACAAGGGCGCGAACCAGGACGCCGGGCTCGCCTACCTCGACTCGCTCCTGCACAACGTCCCGGTCCAGGACGACAGCGGCCGCAAGGCCCTGCAGACCTTCACCGGCGGCAAGGGCGACGCGCTGCTGACCTACGAGAACGAGGCGATCTTCGCCCAGCAGAACAAGCAGGAACTGGAGTACGTCGTCCCGGACGCCACGCTCCTGATCGAGAACCCGGTCGCGGTCACCAAGAACTCCGCCCACCCCAAGGAGGCCGCGGCCTTCCTGAAGTACCTCTACTCGGTCGAGGCACAGACGATCTTCGCCAAGAACGGCTACCGCCCGGTGACCGACGGCGTGAGCGGCTTCACCTGGCCGAACCCGCCACAGCTCTTCACCATCGAGGACATCGGCGGCTGGGACAAGATCACCAGCGAGTTCTTCGACGCCAAGACCGGCAAGGTCGCCGAGATCGAGCGCAAGCTCGGCGTGGCGACCGAGAAGTGACCGGCCCGGGAAGCGACCGGCCCGGGAAATGACCGGCCCGAGAAGCGACCGGCTCCGAACGATCTCCCCAGAACGATCTCCCTGAAATGACCGACCCGGAATGACCGACCCGGAATGACCGACGCGGAGTGATCGGCTCAAAGTGACTGCGGAAACCGCCACCCGCCCCGCTCCCCCGCCGCGCGCGGGGGCGCGGCGGCGCGCACGCATCTCCGGGGGCACCGCCCTCGGCCTCGGCTCGGCCGTGCTGTACCTGAGCCTCATCGTGCTGATCCCGCTCGCCCTCGTGGTGTGGCGGTCCACCGACGAGGGGCTCGGCTACTTCTGGAGGGCGGTCACCACGCCCGACGCTTGGGCCGCGCTCACCCTGACGATCGGCGCCTCGGCGATCGTCGCGCTCATCAACCTCGTGCTGGGCACGATCATCGCCTGGGTGCTGGTCCGCGACCGCTTCCCCGGCAAGGGGATCGTGGACACGCTCATCGACCTGCCGTTCGCGCTGCCGACGATCGTCGCAGGCCTGGTCCTCCTCGCGCTGTACGGCCCGGAGAGCCCGCTGGGGGTGAACCTCGCCTACAGCAGGGCCGGAGTCGGCCTCGCGCTGCTCTTCGTCACGCTGCCCTTCGTCGTCCGTACGGTCCAGCCGGTGCTGATCGAACTGGACAAGGACATGGAGCAGGCGGCGGCCTCCCTCGGTGCGAGCCCGTTCCAGACGTTCCGGCGGATCATCCTGCCCAACCTGGTGCCCGCGATGTTGTCCGGCACCGCCCTGGCGTTCACCCGGGCGATCTCGGAGTTCGGCTCGACCGTCCTGATCTCGGGCAACCTACCGTTCAAGACCCAGGTCGCGGCGGTCAACATCTTCAGCCAGATCGAGGGGGACAACACGACGGGCGCCGCGGCGATCTCGACCGTCCTGCTGATCGTGGCCCTGGTCGCGCTGGTCTCGCTCGACCTCCTGCAACGATGGGGGAGCCGCCGTGGCTAAGTACGGCCTGCGTACGATCGCCGTCGCCTACCTGCTCTTCCTCCTGGTCCTCCCCGTCGGGTTGATCGTCTGGAGGACGTTCGGCGACGGCCTCGCCCCGTTCGTCGAGGCGCTGACCTCGCCCTCGGCGCTGCACGCGTTCCGCGTCACCCTCGAAGTCGCGCTGTGGGCGGTCGTCGCCAACACCGTCTTCGGCGTCGGCGCGGCCCTCCTGCTGGTACGGCACGAGTTCCCCGGGAAGCGACTGCTCAGCGCGTTCATCGACCTGCCGATGGCCGTGTCCCCCGTCGTCGTCGGGCTCGCGCTCATCCTGCTGTACGGCAGGTTCTCCCCCGTGGGCGGCCAGTTGGAGAGCTGGGGCATCCAGATCATCTTCTCCACGCCAGGCATGGTGCTCGCCACGGTGTTCGTGGCGTTGCCGCTCGTGGTCCGCGCCGTCGTCCCCGTCCTCGAGGAACTCGGCGACGAGCAGGAGCAGGCCGCCCACACCCTCGGGGCGAGCCGCTTCCAGACGTTCCTCCGCATCACGCTCCCCGGCATCCGGTCGGCCCTGGCGTACGGCGTGGTGCTGTGTCTGGCCCGGTCCCTCGGCGAGTACGGCGCGGTCGCCGTCGTCTCCGGGCGCCTGGTCGACCAGACCCAGACGCTCACGCTGTTCGTCGAGGAACGCTTCCAGAACTTCGACCAGCCGGCCGCGTTCGCGGCGGCCACGGCGCTCGCCCTGCTCGCCGTCGTCACCCTGCTGCTCACCAGGCTCCTGCGCCCAAAGGACTGAAATGGCCATCGAAGTACGCGACGTGAACAAGTCCTTCGGGACCACCCCGGTGCTGCGCGATGTCTCCATCGACGTCGCCTCGGGGTCGCTGACCGCGCTGCTCGGACCGAGCGGCGGCGGGAAGTCGACCCTGCTCCGCGTCATCGCCGGGCTGGAGCACCCCGACACCGGCACCGTACTGATCTCCGGTGTGGACGCGACCCGGCTGTCGCCGCAGCGGCGCAACGTGGGGTTCGTGTTCCAGCACTACGCCGCCTTCAAGCACATGACGGTCTACCGCAACGTGGCCTTCGGTCTGGAGATCCGCAAGCGGCCCAAGGCCGAGATCCGCAAGCGGGTCATGGAGTTGCTCGAACTCGTCCATCTGGAGCAGATGGCCGACCGGTACCCGTCCCAGCTCTCCGGTGGCCAGCGCCAGCGGATGGCCCTGGCCCGCGCCCTAGCCGTGGAGCCGGAGGTGCTGCTGCTCGACGAGCCGTTCGGCGCCCTCGACGCCCAGGTGCGCAAGGAGCTGCGGACCTGGCTGCGCCGTCTGCACGACGAGGTCCACGTCACGACCGTTTTCGTCACCCACGACCAGGAGGAGGCGATCGAGGTCGCCGACACCATCGTGGTCCTCGCCGACGGCGCGGTGGAGCAGGTCGGCAGCCCGGGGGACGTCTACGACAATCCGGCCAACCCGTTCGTCATGCGCTTCCTCGGCCCGGTCACGGAGATCGGCGGCAGCCTCGTCCGCCCGCACGACATCGAGATCACCGCCGACCCCCGGCCGGGCAGCAGCGAGGCGACGGTCGCCCGCGTCGTCCGGCTCGGCTTCGAGGTCAGGGTGGAGCTCCAGATCGGCGACCGAGACGCCTGGGTGCAGGTGACGCGCGGCGTGGCCGAGCAACTCGCGCTGAACCCCGGCGACACCGTCAACGTGCGGCCCAACCCGGGCTCGCGGTCGCTGGCCCTTACCGGGGCGTGACCCCTACGGCGCATGCGGCTTTCCGCCCGTACCCAGTACGCCCTGCGCGCCGCCGCCGAACTCGCGGCGGCGCCACCCGGTCCCGTGCCCGCGGAGCGGATCGCGACGGCGCAGGACATTCCCCGCAGGTTCCTCGACAACATCCTGCTGCAGCTCCGCAGGGCCGGTCTGATCAACAGCCAGCGCGGACCCGACGGCGGCTACTGGCTGGCCAGGCCCGCCGACGAGATCTCCCTGGCCGACATCATCGTGGTCATCGAAGGCGTGTGGCCGGAGAGCGAGCGGTTCCCCGGGGTCGCCGGGCCGCTCGCGGGCGTCTGGACCGCCCTGCGCGAGCACGAGCGGACCACGCTCACCGAGATCACTTTGGCCCATATAGCGAGCGGGTCCCTTCCGCCCCTTTGAGGCATGTCCCCGGGATCGCCGGCCCGCCGACGGCCACCACGGCAAAGATCCACAGAACGCTCCCTAGTTGTGCAAGACTCCCGATCCAGTGATATTTGCCCTTGTGCAGAGGCAGGCAGGATGGGAACTCCGGGGCAGCTGATCGTCCGGCGCTACCGGCTGGTGCGTGCTCTCGGCCAGGGCACGACCGGCGTCGTCTGGGAGGGACACGACAGCCTGCTCGACCGGCCCGTCGCCGTCCGCGAGGTGCTGCTCCCCGCGGGACTGCGCGAGAGCCGCCGCCTGGAGATCCTCCGCCGGCTGGCGGCGGAGGCGCGGCAGGCCGAACGGCTCCACCACCCGAACATCGCCGCCGTGCACGACTTCGCGGAAGAGGACGGCACCCCGTACATCGTCATGGAGCTGGTCCGCTCCCGCTCGCTCGACGGCCTGGTGGCCGGCGACGGGCCGCTCCCCGTCCCGCGCGCCGCCACGATCACGCGCCAGGTCCTCGCCGCGCTCTCCTACGCGCACGCGGCCGGGGTACGGCACGGCGACGTGCGACCGGCGAACGTGCTCCTCGGCCACGACGGCCGGATCCTGCTCGCCGACTTCGGCGTGAGCGTGCTCGCGGGCGACCCCGCGTTCGCGCGGGAGGTTCCCGGCCGATCCCCGGCCCACGGAGATCCGGTCAGCGCCGTCCGCGGCGCGGCCGCGTTCCTCGCGCCCGAACGTGTGGACCGCGGCGCCCCCACGAACGGCCCCACCCAGGCACCCGCCCAG
>NZ_JADDIL010000138.1:0-10787 GCF_020826795.1 Microtetraspora sp. AC03309
CAGCGTCAGCACCAGAGGCAGCGCCAGCACGTGATCAACAACATCCGCATCCGCCAGCCGGAGCAGCCGCGGGAGCGTGAGGTCAGGGAGAACCGCGGCTTCGAGATCCCCGCCGACGTCCTCGCCCAGCTCGTCGCGGCTCGCGGCGGCAACGGTGGTAACGGGGGCGCGATCGCCGGCGGCGGCAACAACAACGCCAACGGAGGCAACGGAGGCGACGGCAACGCCGCAGGCGCCGCCACCCTGCTCGGCCTTGTCGAAACGCTGGAGGGCCCGACCCAGCCCTGACGTCGAAAGCGCCGGTGTGAAAGGCGAGAGCATCCGTGAGCGAACCGCCTCACGTCGCCTCGCCGAAAACAAGCCGCTGCCCGGCCGGCACGCTACTGCGCACGGGCCCGTCCTCCTGATGGCCGGCGCGCCCGGCTCGGCGTCGTTCCCGCGCGAGCGACGCCGAGCCCGGCTGCCGGAGGCGGGGCGAATCGCCTGGTTGTCGAATCCGTATCCCTTGACCGTCTCCCTTGACCGTCGCGACCTTCCACGGCGGTCGCGGCGAACTCAGCGGGCCAGCGCGTCGCCGACCCATTCGCGTAGTTCCGACGCCGGTGCCGCGCCCCGCTGCCGGCCGACGACCTGCCCCTGTTTCAGTACGGCGAGGGTCGGGATGGTCTGGACGCCGAAGCGCTCGGAGAGCCCGGGCGCCTCGTCGACGTTCACCTTCACCAGCTTGATGCGTCCCGCCAGCTCCTCCGCGACCTGTTCAAGCGCCGGGGTCACCATGCGGCACGGACCGCACCACTCGGCCCAGAAGTCGACGAGGACCGGGATCCGCGCCGCCTCGGCGACCTCGGTGAAGTCGTCGTCCCCGGCCTCGATGATCCAGGGCAGGGACTGGTGGCAGTCGCCGCAGCGTGGGACCCCCGAGGCGGTACGGGGCAGCCGGTTCCTACGCCCGCAGTTCGGGCATTGCACGACGCTGGACTCCGTGACTTTGGAGGGCATTCGGCATGCCTCCGGATTCTCACGTGGTGATGGTCCAGATCCGGGCTACCCTCCCCCGAACCCGACAAACCGCCCCATAGGGGATCGGTTCGCGGGCCGGGGGATGACTCTCTCGCGATGGTCACGGCGTCGGCCCACCGAGACGGCGACGCCCCGGCCGTGAGTCCCTTCTCCCGCACGACACTGACCCGCGCCATCCGGGCGTCATGGTCAGACCTTGGTGATGCGGACGGCGTCGGCGATGACGTAGCCCGTCGTGGAGGTCCACCGGCTCACACCCACCACCTGGTACGTCCCGGCGGCGAGCGTGAAAGTGCCGAGCGAGCGCCACTGGCCGCCGCCCGTGCGCTGGTCCACGGAGACGACCTGGTTGCCGCCGCCTGCCGCCACGATGTACGGCGTCGCGCTGTTGTATCCGGAGTCGGCCGGATACCAGACCTCCACGCGGTAGCTGCCCGCGGCCGGGATGGTGGCCGTGAACCAGGCCGGGTCGCTCGCGGCCACCGGGGTGGCGAAGCGGTAGTCGGCGCCGTACCGCTGCGAGGAGTAGGCCGAGGTGCCCCAAGCGGAGCCGGCGGTGAACGACGGATCGGCGTTGTCGACCACGACGCTGAACGTGCCGGAGGACGTCACCGTCTTTCCTGTGCTGGGCGCACTCTCCTGCTGCCACCGGTCGAGCGCGGTGACGTAGTAGGTGGCGGTGTCCCCCGGCGCGATGTCCGTGTAGCTCGTCTGCCTGGTCGTTCCGACCAGGTTGCGCGCGTCCGCGAAGAAGCACGGATCCGCCGTCGAGGGGGTGCCGCCGACCCGGTATACCGCGTACGAGGTCGGCGATCCGGTCGCCTGCCAGGAGAGGGCGACGCCGTTCGAGGACCGGGTGGCCGAGGTGATCGAGGGGGCGACGGGCGCGCTTCCGGTGCCTCGGGCGGGCGGGAGCGACGGCTTGGAGTAGTGTGCGGACACGAGGGCGGAGACGCTCCCGATCCGGTCCGCCTTGACGTCCTTGGCGCTGAAATACACGTCGCCGGCCACCTCGGGGTGCTTCCTGTTGTCGTAGAGGTGGTCGCTGAGCTCGGCGGCGTCCTGCCAGGCCGCGTCCTGACCACTGGCGCCGGCGCGGTAGGCGGCCTGGCCGACGACGAGGTGGACGCCGGTTCCCCTGACGACGTCGGACCACCACGCGGTGAGCACCTCGTAGGCGGCGGGGCCGTACCCGATGTGCCAGTAGATCTGCGGCGCGATGTAGTCCACCCAGCCCTGCTTCACCCACAGCCTGCTGTCGGCGTAGATGGCGTCGTAGGACTGCAGGCCCGAGGTGCCCGACCCGAGGGGGTCGGTGGAGGAGTTGCGCCAGATGCCGAACGGGCTGACGCCGAAGGCGAGCCACGGCTTGCCCGCGTGGACCCGCTGGTCCAGCTCGCGTACGAGCTGGTTGACGTTGTCACGGCGCCAGGCGCCGATGTCGGAGAAGCCTCCGCCGTACCGGCTGTAGGCGGCGGAGTCGGGAATGGTCTCGCCGCTCACCGGATACGGGTAGAAGTAGTCGTCGAGGTGGACGCCGTCGATGTCGTACCGGGTGACCGCGTCCATGATCGCGTCTTCGATGAAGCCGCGGACCTCCGGAATACCGGGGTTGTAGTAGAGCTTGCCGCCGTAGGCGAAGCGCCAGTCGGGATGCTGCCGTGCCGGGTGGGTGGACACCAGCTTGGTCGGATCGTCGTGGTTGGCGATCCGGTACGGGTTGAACCAGGCGTGCAGCTCCAGGTTGCGCGCGTGTGCCTCGGCGACCATGAACGCGAGGGGGTCGTAGCCGGGGTCGCCGCCCTGGGTGCCGGTCAGCCACTGCGACCACGGCTCGTACGGCGAGGGCCAGAAGGCGTCGGCGGTCGGCCTGACCTGGATCATCACGGCGTTCATGCGCTTGCTGACGGCCAGGTCGAGCCAGGCGCGCAGCTCGGCCTGCTGCGCGGAGGCGCTCAGGCCGGTCCGGCTGGGCCAGTCGATGTTGGCGACCGTGGAGATCCACATGGCGCGCAGCTGTCGCTTGGGAGTCGCGGGGTCGGTGGCGCAGGCCGCCGCCATGGCCGGGGTGGGGATGACGAAGTTGATGATCGCGACGGTGAACATCGCCAGGAGGGTACGCAGAAGCGCGGTCACGAAAAGAAGTTTCAAGAAATTGCATTCGTAGCGCAATAGTCTTCACGCGACCCGGGGGGCCCAAATCTTGAGGAGCCGGCGAACCCGGGCGCCTCGAACCTCTCGGCGTCCCCGATGTCGCCCCGCGCCCGGACCGACGGCCCTTCGCGTCCCGTCCGGAAGGCGCTCGGCGCCCCCGACGCCAACGAGGGCGAAAAGTTTCTTCTAACAGAGATCGTATGTCAATTATCGACATCGAGTCAGGAGTGCCATACGTTGCAGCCGTAACCCCCCCGATCAGGAGCCCCCATGACCCTCCCCTTCGCCCGATTAACCGCTCTCATCGCCTCCGCCCTCGCCGCCCTCGTCGCGCTCGCCGCCTTCGCCGTACAGCCCGCGACGGCGGCCAAGGAGCTCCCGCTCCCCGCGGCGTTCGCCCGCGCGGCCGCCGCGCACGACGTGCCGCGTGACCTGCTGGTCGCCATCGCCTACGCCGAGACCCACCTGGACGCCCACGAAGGCAAGCCGAGCGCGAACGGCGGCTACGGCGTCATGCACCTGGTCAGCAACCCCAGCACCCACGTGCTGGAGAAGGCCGCCGAGCTGACCGGGCTGCCGGTCGAGAAGCTCCGCGCCGACACCGAGGCCAACATCATGGGTGGCGCCGCCGTGCTGCGCGCCCACGCCGACGAGCTCGGCCTCGACGAGGCGGCCAGGAAGGACGTGGGCCGCTGGTACCAGGCCGTGGCCGCGTACGGCAACGCCTCCTCACCGGAGGTCGCCCGCCTCTACGCCGACGCCGCCTACGAGCAGCTCGGGCTCGGAATCGACGCCCGCGGCGTCACGGTCAAGCCGCAGGAGGTCACGGCCGACCGGGGCGACTACGCCAAAGCCCGTGACCTGAGTGCGCAGGTGGGGGTGCTCAGCGCCGACTACTCTCCCGCGGCGTGGGTCCCCGCCAGCTCCAGCAACTACACCGCCTCCAGCCGCCCGTCGAGCTACGCCATCGACCGCGTGGTCATCCACGTCACCCAGGGCTCGTACGCCGGGAGCATCTCCTGGTTCCAGAATGCCAGCGCCCAGGTCTCGGCCCACTACGTGGTCAAGTCGTCGAACGGTGAGATCACCCAGATGGTCCGGGAGAAGGACGTCGCCTGGCACGCGGGCAACTGGACCTACAACACCCGCTCCATCGGCATCGAGCACGAGGGCTACATCAGCGACGCCTCGTGGTTCACCGACGCCATGTACCGCGCCTCGGCGGCCCTGACCCGCGCCATCTGCGACAAGTACGGCATCCCGAAGGACCGCGCGCACATCATCGGACACAACGAGGTGCCCGGCGCCACGCACACCGACCCCGGCTCGTACTGGAACTGGAACACGTACATGAACTACGTGACCGGCGGCGGCACCCCGTCGTGGTCGGCCACGATCGACAACGCGAGCGCCCAGTTCACGGCCAGCTCGAACTGGGGCACCTCGTCCTACTCCAGCCAGCGCTACGGCGCCGACTACCGCTTCGTCGACCCCGTGGCGGCCAGCGACCCGGCCTGGTACCAGGCCAGCATCCCCAGCGCGGGCACCTACCGCGTCGAGGTGTGGTACCCGTCCGACCCCGGCTACAACTCCTCGGCGCCCTACATCGTGGCGACGTCGAGCGGTAACCAGACGGTCTTCGTGGACCAACGCTCCGGCGGTGGCACGTGGCACAGCCTGGGGACGTTCTCCCTCAACGCCGGCACGTTCAACGCCGTCGGCGTCAGCCGCTGGACCTCGGGCACGGGCTACGTCATCGCCGACGCCGTCCGCATCTCGCGGGTCTGACACCCGTACGACCTGTTCGACCGCACGGCCCGCGCCGGTCACCGGGCGCGGGCCGTGCGGCGGCCCGTGCGCGATCACCGTCCCTCAAGCCGATCACAAGTGCCGAGCGCTAGTTCTGGACGGGTGACGAACCATCTCCTCATCCGCGTCCTGGCCGGCCTGGCCGGCGCCGCTGTCACGTTCACCGCCTCGGCCACCCCGGCCTCGGCCGACCCCACGAGCTGGAAGTGGGGCCGCATCCATTCGACCGACGGCATGGCGACCGCCTGGGGCAAGGTCATCGTGGGCCAGTCGGGGCTCATCGTGTCGGGCAACCTCGACGACACCTATGGCAAGGGCTGCTCGTGGGCGCTCATCCGGTACCAGGACTCCCGCAACGGCCGCTGGCGCACGCGTGGGGTCTACAACTGCGCCACCGGCACCGGCTCCTTCCGCACCGGCGTCGGCGGAGTCCTGCAGATCAGGGTCCAGGTGTGCCGGGGGACCTCGAAGCGCCCGGTCAACAAGTGCTCGCGCTGGAAGACCGTCTACACCCAAGGCGGCTGACCCGGCCGCCATGGCACCGGCCGAACGAGATGGTCTCTTCCGGTCTCGATGGCGCGGGGGCGGCGCGTTCCGGTTTCGCCGGCGCCCGGGCGGCACGATCTGCTCGACTCCGGCCTCATCGCCCGCCGCTCACGGGGAGCTGTCGGCGAGGACCTGTGCCAGAGCGTGTGTCGTCTGGCGGACCATCCCCGGATTGGTGTCCCAGTAATACGCCAACGCCATCACGGCCTGGCAGAGCGCCCAGCCACGGCCGCGCAGCCACGACGCGTCGTCGACGCGGAGTTCCGCTCGGAAGCGCAGGCGGCTGTCACCCGCGAACACGTTCCACGCGGGCTGAAGATCACATGCGGGATCGCCCACGTTGAGACCGCCGAAGTCGATGACCGCCGACAGGCGACCGTCGACGACGAGCAGGTTGCCCGGCAGCAGGTCCCCGTGCACCCAGACCTCCGAGTTCTCCCATGCCGGGGCGCCGAGCGACTCCTGCCAGGATCGGAGCGCCGCGTCGGCGTCGATGCGGTCGCCGAGCAGGGCGATCGATCGACGCACACCCTCGTCGTGCTCGGCGAGCGGCCCGCCGCGAGAATGTGGGGCACGCGGATGCGCACCGGCCGTGTCGACCTGTCGCAGCGCTTTCACGAACGCGGCGAGATCGACCGCCGCCTGATCCAGATCGTGGATCGTGCCGTTGGCGTTCTCGCCGGGCAGCCACTCGTAAACGGACCAGGTGAAGGGATAACCCCCGGCCGGCTCCCCCACCGCCACCTGCACCGGCACCGCCAGCGGCAGGTGCGGCGCGAGCCTCGGCAGCCACCGCGCCTCCTTGGCCGCCTGCCCGGTGGCCCACCCTATGCGCGGCAGCCGAACGGCCAGGTGGTCGCCCAGCCGATAGATGGCGTGGTCCGTCCCGTAGGACTCGACCGGTTCGATCCGCAGATCGGCCCACCGCGGGAACTGGCCCGCGACCAACCGGCGAACGAGTGCGGCGTCGGTCTCGATCTCGTCGGCGTGCATCTTCGTTGCGCTCATCGCCGTCAACACTGACCGCCCCGCGCCGACCGCGGCAATCGGTTTTCGCCGCCGACGCCACGTACGGCGCCGGCTCGGTCACCCCGGCTCAGCCGAGCTGGAAACAGGGCCACCGCTCCGCCGGCGGCTGAGCACCGCGGCGATCGGTACGGCCGCCGTCAGGCCGCTGAGCAGTACGGCGGCGAGCGCTCCCATGATGGCCGGATCATTGCGGAAGGCGATGCCGACGGCGGCCAGCGCGGGCCCCACGTTGCGCACCGCCGCGACGCTCCCCATGGTGGTGCGGCGCACCGGCGATCCGGTGGCCAGCAATGTGCCGGTCGCGAACGCGGCGACGGACAGGACGAACCCCGCGAGCAACGCGCGTGAGCCGAGCAAATCGACGACGTCCCGCCAGTTGCCCAGGAGCATGCCCGCCAGCACGATCATGAACGTCACGTTCGACACCTTCACGGCGAAGGGATGCCACGATCGCGCCGTGGGCGGCGCGTAATGGCGCAGTACCAGTCCCACGGCGAACGGCACGAGCTGCAGGATGGCCACGGTCCGCACCAGCGCTGCGACGTCGAGGGAGATTCCCCCACCGACCTCGGCCGCGGTGAGGATGCCGTTGGCCGTCAGGCCGAAGGTGATGCTGCCCGCCGTGGCGAGCAGCACCTGCATCGCCGCCCCCGCGACCACGTCTCCGTTCTGCACCATGCCCAGCTTCGCCCCGAGCGGCCCGCCCGGCGACGACGCCACCAGGACCAGCGCGATGAAAGGCGCCGTGGACAGGCCGAACAGCGCGGCGGCCCCCCAGCCCAGCAGCGGGATGACCACCAGGTTGGCCAGCAACGCCAGCAGGAGCAGCGGGAGGTCGGCGAAGATGGCACGCAACGCCGGCAGCGTGGCGCCGAGACCGGCCGCGAACATCGTGGTCGCGATGAAGATCACGGTGACCGCGTTGGACACCAGATGCAGCGTATCCATGAGCCCCTTCCACACCGGTGGCGACCGTGTCCGGGCGGAGCCCGTCGCCGCACCTCAACCTTCGAGATCGCCGAGCCAGCGCAGGGCGCGCAGGCCGGGCATGAAGCAGTACTCGCCGCCGCGCACGACGACGAACTGCGGCAGCGACGGCAGGCGGCGCCGTACCGGCCGCCGGGGGATCGTGAAGTCCCCCGTGCCGTCGTTGGTCCCGACGATGGGATCCTTGGCGTCGCCCGCGCCGAAGAAGACGCCGTCGTTCATCCACTGGGACTGGACGAACTCGAACTGCCGCCCGAGGTGCGCTCCGACGAACGCGAACATCAGTCCGCGGTCGGCCCCGTCGTCTTCCAGTACTCCGTCGGGCAGCAACGGGCCGTACGCGGTGCCGCGTCTGATCATCCGGTGCAGCCTCGGCGCTCCGGCCACCGCGGCGTCGCGGGGATTGGCCCGCCGGATGTGGCTGCCGCACGGAGTCGTGAACCCCGCCGCGTCGTCCTCCTCGTAGAGGAAGCTGTTGTTGCGGCCCCGGTCGGCCCCGAGTTCGGGATCGTCGTGCTCCGGGCTGAGCGCCAAGGGCGCGCCGCTGCGCCAGCGACCCATGATCTTCGCCGCCAGCAGCTCCTCTTCCTCGGGGCCGCCTGAGTTGTCCCTCAGGTACCGCCGGAAGGCGGCGGCACGCTGGTGGAGTTTGCGGAAGGCCACGAAGGTGCCGTTGCGTCCCAGCACCTCGGGTTCCAGGGTCTGGACGCCGCCCATCTCGTCGCGGTAGCCGAGCACGAACTCACCGGCCTTGAGCGGCACTTCCAGCTTGTTCGACCCGGCGATGCCGCTGCCCTCGACGGCCGGATGGCTGATCCCGTCGCGGTAGCCGAAGTGCTCGGCCTCAGTGGGCAGCGCGTAGCAGTTCTGCCGCCAGATCGCGGTCACGCCGGGAAGGTCGTTGTACACCGGGCGGGCACGGTCGATGGCCGCCTCCAGTCGCGCGCTGTCAGGCGCGAGCGCCGTGAGCACCACGTGGACGTCGGACGTGCCCAGCGGCGCCTCCCAGTTCTCCGGGCTGCTCTCGCCCGTGTCGCCCAGCGCCTTCGCCCGCGCGACCATCCCCTGCCGGAACTCCCAGGGGAACGTCTCCAGCGACTCCCGTGGCACCCCCAGCGCCATGAGGCCCTGGTAGGTGACCGCGACGCTCACCCAGGTCTCCCCCAGGGGGCTGATCGCGTCGGCGGCCGAGGTCACCGCCGTGCTCGCGCGCCGCATCAGCTCCCGCCCGTGCGCGCGGTCGTCGATCCGGAACAGGATGTACGTCGCGGCGTACGGGGTCGGCCGAGGGCTGAGAACCCCGCGCTGGATGTCGTCGAGTTCGAGCGTGACGTGCGTTCGTTCGGTCACGGATCCTCCTTTCCCGAGGCACTACTTGAGCGTGACGAGGTTTCTCCAGAAATTGCGCAGGCTCTCGTCGCCGCCGAACAGCGAGCTGAAGATCGTGGAGTCCGCCATGAGAATGTCGCCGGCCCGCTCGTCGCGCGGGGGCATCCACAGGAACATGTTGAACTCGGTGTTCCCTGCCTCAGTGAACGGGTGCGGCCGGGACGCGTCGATCGGCTGCCTGCCCAGCACGTGGACGGCATCCGGGTCGTCGGTCGTCACGGCGTAGTGCGGCAGGTGCATGTGGAAGTTGAAGGTGGTCACCCCATCCAGCCACCCCTTGGTGTCCAGATCCCTGGCGATGGACAGCGGGGCGATCTTTCCCGGTTCCCGTACCGCGGGACGCAGCCCGTACCGGTTCTCGACGGGCACGCCGAGCCCTTCCATCAGGGATCGGGTGTACCTGCCGAACCGCTGCTGGCGCGGAACGAGAAGGTCGCCGTGGTGGAGGTACTCGACGTTGCGCACGGCCAGGTCGTCGGTCGCCCCCACGTCGTGATGCGGCCCCAGGACCAGGCAGGTTCCCTCCCGGCTGAGGAACTCGCGCAGCGCCTCGATCTCCTCGGGCGCGGCGTCCTGTCCGGTGATCATGTGATCCAGCCCCCACACGAACAGGGTGTCGGTGTCGGCCAGCACCCGCTCGTCGAGCGGGGTGTGGAAACCGGCCTGATCGACGCGCTGGTACACGGGCACGGTGTGTCCCGTGGTCTCCTGGACGAACTGCTGGAACGGCACCCAGGCCCAGAAGAACAGCTCAAGCGTTCCCGCGATGCCCTGCTGGAACCGCATCGGGTCGGACCACTTCGGATCCTCGTAGGCGGGCCAGGCCACGCGCCGGACCTCGGTCATCGTGGAGAACCGGTTGTCGAGCTCGGCCGGGTTCCTGCCGGCCTCGGCAGGGTAGCTCCATGCGACGTAGATGCTCACCCGCCGCTGGCCAGGGGTGTATCCGCGGGGCACATGGTTCTGGTTGTAGACGCGCGCGGTCCTGAACTCGTTCATGCCATCTCCGATCTACACGGGATATAGGGGAGGCTGGGCCGGATATCGCCGCAGCAGGAATGCCACAGCCGAAATTTCGCCGCAGCTGGAATTTCGCCACAGCCGGAATGTCACTGCAGCTGGTCGAGCATCTCCGACAGGGAGTTCTTGATCCGCAGGGCCTTTTTGATTTCGTCGGCGGTGACGTACGGATATTCCCCGTACTCGATGAAGCTCGGGCAGTGGTGCTCGCGGACGAACGTGATGAACGCCTCGGGGTTGGTTCGCCAGTCTTCGGGAAAACCGACGAGATTCTCGAAGGCCGTGCTCACTCCCGCCCTGCCGAACAGCATGATGGCGTCTTCGGTGTATTTGTCGAAGTCGGTGTCGAAGATGCCCTGGTACATGAAACGGGTGTCGTCGTCGAAGAGCACCCAGCGCAGATAGTGCAGCTTGAGCGGCGCGAGGAGGTCGGGGTCGGCTTCCAGCGCCTTGGCCAGCGTGTAACCGTAGCCGCGAATCGCCTCGGCCCGGCCCGGCTTTACTTCGGCGATGATGGTGAAGCCGTAGCACGCCGGGGTCCTGGGAAAGACGGGGCCGTATTTCCCCTGCTCGAGATGGTCGGTTTCCTTGGGGATGACAACTGCCGCTGGCTTGATATCCACGCCGGTTCCTCCGTCATCTGGGATGGGCGAACCTCACGCTACGACAGAGAGGTATAAACACGGTCAGGCCATCACATTAAGGATCTCCGCATTTGGCGGCATTTCGGTTGATCGTCTTTTGCGGCTCCGTGACCGCCGCTCAGTGACGTTTTCTCAGTGACTGTCAGCTGATCCTTCTGTGTTCGAAATGGACGAGAACGAGGGCGGCCC
>NZ_JADDIL010000139.1:0-9985 GCF_020826795.1 Microtetraspora sp. AC03309
GGTCAGCCCGCCCCCGGCGCTCCGGCCCGGCCGCCCGTGCCTCCCGCGGCGCCTCCTGCGGCGCCTCCGCCTCCGGCTCCGCCCGCGCCCGTTCCGAGCGACTACCCCATGGTCGGTCTCGTGGAGCACCTCTTCAGGGACTGGGACCCGCTCGCCAAGGCCGTCGCCGCCGAGCGGCTGTTCGCGGCCGAGCCGGTCAGCCTCCGCGCGCTCGCCCACCGCCTCAACGTCGACCGCGAGATCCTCTCCCAGGCCCAGCGGGCCGTGGAGGAGCGGGTGCTCATGTGGCTGCGCTCCCCCGACTCCGCCGCGCTGACCGGTCACCTGTTCGGCCTCACGGAGTGGCTGGGCACCGCCGCGACGCAGGAGCAGCTGATCGCCGCCGACTCCTCCCACCCCATCGACGTCCCCTCGCTCGGCACGCCCCTCTGGCGGGTGCTGGTCACGCTGATGCCCGACCGCCGGCTCCAGGACGGCTGGCTCGTCGTCGGCGACCTCGGCGGCCTGCGGGACAAGACCCGCCAGCTCCTCGCGACCAAACCCGCGGACACGGACGTCGTCGAGCTGCTCGGCCAGCTCGGCATCCGCCCGCACTCGGCCAAGGCCTGGCTCGACGCGCTGCCCAAGGAGCAGCCGCGTCCGGAGCAGCGGCCGGCCGGCGGCGCGCCGCCCGGCGAGCCCAAACCGCTCCCCCGCCGCACGCCCGGCGCGAACGGGCACCACCAGCGGGGCGGGGTCCCCGTTCCCTCGCAGGCGGGCAACGGACCCGACCCGGCGACCGCCCTGGCCGCGCTCAACGCGCTCACCGGCACCGCCCCGCCGCGCCCGCACCTGGTCCCCAGCCCGCGCACCACGCCGACCAGCCCGTCCTCCGACCCCCGCCGCTGGCAGCGCATCGACGTCACCAGCGGGCACCTGCGCGGCGAGCCCGTCGCGGTTCCCGAGGGGTACGCCGCCCAGCTCGGCATGCGCCCGGGCACGCTGCTGTCGGTCACCGGCCCCGGGGACAACGCGGTCGTGCTGGTCTGGCGCGACCAGCAGCCGGTCTTCGACTCGCTCCAGCCCGTGCTGATGCGGCTGAACGCGCGGCCGGGCGACTCGGTCTATGTCACCGTGGACGGCTACCGGCTGGACGCCCAGCTCACGTCGTGACGTTCCGCTCCCCCCGCGAGCGTCCGCGGGGGGAGCGGGACCGGACATAGGTGGCGGGCGGCTCTCGCCCGCACGTCACGTACGGGGCGGCGTGAGCATCTTCCGGTAGTACGTGGCCGAGACGTCGAAGCCGAGCGCGCTGAAGAATCCCGCCGCCCGGCGGGTGGCGAGCGCCATGTATCCGGCCTCGCGCGAGCGGGCCCACGCCTCGAACTCCTCCAGGAGCCTGCGCCCGATGCCGTGGCGGCGGAAGTTCCTTTCGATGATCGCCTCCTCGACCCAGGCGACCCGCCCGTTGGCGAAGAGCGTGAGGTGCGTGTAGCCGAGGAGGTAGCCGCGGACCGTTCCGTCCACGGTGGCGACCAGGAGCAGCGCGTCCTCGTTCTGGAGCAGCTGCGGCAGCGCCGCGTCGAAAGCGGCGCGTTCCGGGCGGAACGACAGCGCGAACTCGCGCGCGAGCGCGAAGATCTCCTCCGCGTCGCTCTTGTCCGCCCTCCGGAGCCGGAGATCACCAGACGTCATGGGTAGGACTCTAGATTTACCGGGGCGAATACGTCCATTGCATGGTCAATCCGGGAGCCTCAGGCCAGGGTGATCGTGTCACCCTCGGAGGAGATGGCCACCTCGGCGAGGGCCTTCTTCGCCGGACCGCTCTTGGGGGAGCCGTCGGCGATGGAGAAGGACGAGTTGTGGCAGGGACACACGATGACGCCGTCCCTGACCCGCTTCACCGGGCACCCCTCGTGCGTGCAGATGGCGCTGTAGGCCTTGAAGGTGCCCGCCTCCGGCTGGACGACCACCACCTTCTCCGCGTTCACGATCACACCGCCGCCGACCGGGATGTCGGCCTTCTTGGCCAGCGTGCCCGCCGGCGCCTTGTTCGCCTCTCCCGCGCCCGCGGCCTCCCCGCCCGTCGCGGGCTTGCCGTTGGCGGCCGGGTCGGCGGCCGTGCCCGTGGTCGTGCCGGTGCCGGACGAGCACGCCGCGACGGCGGCGCCCACTCCCGCGAGGGCGGCGGTGCTGAGGGCGTGACGGCGGGTGACGTTCTTGTCCAAGGTGCTGCCTTTCATCGGTCGGGTCTCCACCCAACCAGTACCACCAGGCCAAACCCGTCACCCCGGAGGGTTTTCTAAGAATTTATTAAGTACCCGAGGTGACAACCAGTGAAAGGGTCCTATCGCACTTATGCCCCCATTCCCAGCTCGCGTGCGATCAGCATGCGCTGGACCTCGCTGGTGCCCTCGCCGATCTCCAGGATCTTGGCGTCGCGGTAGAAACGGCCCACGGGATACTCGTTCATGAAGCCGTACCCGCCGAAGATCTGGGTGGCGTCGCGCGCGTTGTCCATGGCCGCGTTCGAGGAGACCAGCTTCGCGATCGCCGCCTCCTTCTTGAACGGCCGCCCCGCCAGCATCCTCTCGGCCGCGTGGTAGTA
The DNA here is from genome assembly GCF_020826795.1 of Microtetraspora sp. AC03309. Lineage (NCBI taxonomy): Bacteria > Bacillati > Actinomycetota > Actinomycetes > Streptosporangiales > Streptosporangiaceae > Microtetraspora > Microtetraspora sp. AC03309. The sequence goes on from NZ_JADDIL010000139.1 coordinate 2,588, forward strand.
GGCGAGCCGCGCGGTGTGCGTACGCGCCTCCATGTCGGCGATCTTGAACTGGATCGCCTGGTACCGGTTGATGGCCCGGCCGAACGCGACCCGCTCGCCGGCGTAGCGCAGGGACTCGTCCACGCATCCCTGGGCGAGCCCGACCGACAGCGCGGCGATGGCCACCCGGCCCTCGTCGAGCGTCTGGAGGAACTGGGCGTACCCCCTTCCGCGCTCTCCCAGGAGGTTCTCCTCGGGGACCCGGCAGTCGCTGAACGACAGCTCGCGGGTGTCGCTGGCCGACCAGCCGACCTTGGAGTACTTCTTCGACACGGTGAACCCCGGGGTCCCCGACGGCACGAGGATCGTGCTGATCTCGGGCACCACCGCGCCGTCACGCTCACGGCGGCCGGTGATCGCCGCGACGCCGACGACACCGGTGATGTCGGTCCCCGCGTTCGTGATGAACGCCTTGGACCCGTTGATCACCCATTCGCCGCCGTCAAGCGTCGCCGTCGTGCGCATCCCGCCCGGCACGTCGGAACCGCCGCCCGGCTCGGTGAGGCCGAACGCGCCGAGCATCTCCCCGGAGGCCAGCCGCGGCAACCACCGGGCCTTCTGCTCGTCCGTGCCGAACCGCAGGATGGGCATCGCGCCCAGCGACACCGCGGCCTCCAGTGTGATCGCCACCGAGGAGTCGACCCGCGCCAGCTCCTCCAGCGCGAGGCACAGGGCGAAATAGTCGCCGCCCATGCCGCCGTACTCCTCCGGGATCGGCAACCCGAACAACCCCATCGCGCCCATCTTGGCGACGATGTCGTACGGGAACTCGCACCGCTCGTAGTAGTCGCCGATCACCGGGGCTACCACCTCGCGGGCGAACTGCCCGACCGACTCGCGCAACTGCGCGTACTCATCCTTGAGCATCTCGCGCTCCTCCTCGCTCCGGCTGATCGCCGTCACCGCTGCTACCGGACCCCAGCGCCTGGACGACGCGGGACGCGCTCGGACGGCCGAGCCTCCCCGCGAGCCACACGCTGGTCTCCACCAGGGACGGGAGGTCCACACCCGTCTCCACTCCGAGGCCGTCCAGCATCCAGACCAGGTCCTCGGTGGCGAGGTTCCCGGTGGCACTCTCGGCGTACGGGCAGCCGCCCAGGCCGCCCGCCGAGGCGTCCACGACGGTCACTCCCTTGGTGAGCGCCGTGAGGGTGTTCGCCAGCGCCTGGCCGTACGTGTCGTGGAAGTGGACGGCGAGCCGCTCCGGCCCCGCCCCCGCCGCCGCGAGGGCGTCGAGCAGCGCGGCGACGTGGCCGGGGGTGCCGACCCCGATCGTGTCGCCCAGCGACAGCTCGAAGCAGCCGAGGTCGAGGAGCCGCATGCCCGCGCGTACGACCTGTGGGACCGGCACCGCGCCCTCCCAGGGATCGCCGAAGCACATCGAGAGGTACGCCCTGACCCGGAGGCCGTGGTCGAGCGCCCGTCCGACCACGGGGGCGAACATGTCGAACTGCGACTCCACCCCCTGGTTGAGGTTCCTCCTGGCGAACGTCTCGGTCGCGCTGCCGAAGATCGCTATCTCGGTGACGCCGCGTTCCAGGGCCCGGTCCAGCCCCCGCTCGTTGGGCACGAGCACGGGGTAGCGGACTCCGGGCATCGGCTCAACGAGGTCGAGCAGTTCGGCCGCGTCGGCGAGCTGGGGCACCCACTTCGGATGGACGAAGCTGGTCGTCTCGATCCTCGTCAGGCCCGCGCGGGCGAGCCGGGCGACGAACTCCGCCTTGACCTCGACCGGGACGATCGCCGCCTCGTTCTGCAGCCCGTCCCTCGGGCCCACCTCGTGGACCGTGACCCTCGCGGGCAGGCCGTCCAGGGCGTACGCGCCGTATCCCGCCCCTTCGCCTTCCACCGGTCGCACGGGTCGCGCCGGTCGCGCCGGTCGCGCCGGTCGCGCCGATCGCACTGTCATGACGTGCTCCCATCGGGTTCCACCCGGGCCAGGACGCCGTCGAGCTCGACGGCCTGGCCGATCCGCACCGTCAGCTCGGTGACGACGCCGTCCAGGGGCGCCACCACCGAGTGCTCCATCTTCATCGCCTCCACCACGACGAGGGGCTGGCCCGCGCGCACCCGGTCGCCCGCGGCCGCCTTGACCACGAGCACGGTCCCGGGCATCGGGCTGCGGACCACGCCGTCGGCGTCGCCTCCGCCGCCCGCGCGGTCCCCCGGGTCGCCCAGCTCGTGCCGGACGACCGGCCAGGCCAGGCCGTCGCGCCCCAGCCAGAGAACGCCGCCGTCCCAGGCCGTGGCGAACCGGCGGGTCATGCCGCCGATGGTGATCGCGATCTCGCCCTCCGCCGGACGCGCCAGCGCGGCCCGAAGTGAATGGCCATTAACATCCGCCTCGGCGTCACCGGCCAGCCCTCGCACCCGTACGTCGACGACCGCACCCCGGGAGTCCAGCCGGTAACCGGTCCACGCCCGCTCGCCGATCCGCCAGCCGTCCGCGACGTCCCACGGATCGGCGCTCGCCGGATCCCCCGTTCCGGGGCCGGGCCCGTGGCCCGAGTGGAAGATCAGCGCGGCGGCCACCAGGGCGTCCGGCGGCAGGGGCTCGGCGGCCAGGCCGCCCTCCGGCCGATCGTCGTGGAGGAGGCGCTCGACCAGGCCCGTGTCCAGGCGGCCGGCGACGACCTCGGGCCGCGCGACCAGTGTCCGGAGGAAGCCGATGTTGGTCGTCACCCCGAGGATCGCGGTCGAGGCCAGCGCGTGATCGAGGGTGCGCAGCGCGCCGGACCGGTCGGGCGCCCAGGCGACGACCTTCGACAACATCGGGTCGTAGTCGCCGCCCACGATCATGCCCTCGACCAGGCCGGAGTCCACCCGCACGGCACGGCCGTCCCGGGGTTCGCGCAGCGCGAGGACCCGCCCGCCCGACGGCAGGAAGCCGCGCGCCGGGTCCTCCGCGTACACGCGGGCCTCGACGGCGTGGCCGTTCAGCCGTACGTCGTCCTGGCCGAACGGCAGCGGCTCGCCCGCGGCGACGCGGATCTGCAGTTCGACGAGGTCGAGGCCGGTCACCATCTCGGTCACCGGATGTTCGACCTGGAGTCGCGTGTTCATCTCCATGAAGTGGTACGGCGGCCCCTCGTCAAGGGACTCGGCCTCTCCCCACTCCGTGCCCTGGACGATGAACTCGACCGTGCCCGCGCCGACGTAGCCGACCGCCCGCGCGGCCTCGACGGCCGCGGCGCCCATCCGCGCCCGGGTGGCCGAGTCGAGCAGCGGCGAGGGGGCCTCCTCGATGATCTTCTGGTGCCGTCGCTGGAGGCTGCACTCGCGCTCGCCCAGGTGCACGACGTTGCCGTGCGCGTCGGCCATGACCTGGATCTCGATGTGCCGGGGGTTCGGGACGAACCTCTCGATCAGCAGCGTGCCGTCCCCGAACGCGGCGAGCGCCGTACGGCGGGCCGAGGCGATCGCCTCGGGCAGCTCGGCCTCGGACCGCACCACCACCATGCCCTTGCCGCCACCACCGGCCGAAGGCTTGATCAGCGCGGGGAAGCCGATCGCGCGGGCCGCCTCGGCCAGGTCGTCGGCGGGCTCCGCCCCTCCGGGGACCACGGGCACGCCCGCCGCGGCGACGGTCGCCTTGGCCCGGATCTTGTCGCCCATCGCCTCGATCGCGGCGGGCGGCGGCCCGACGAACACCAGCCCCGCCTCCGCGCACCGCCGGGCGAACGCGGCGCTCTCCGCGAGGAAGCCGTACCCCGGGTGGACGGCCTCGGCCCCTGTCTGGAGCGCGGCGGCGATCACCCCGTCGACGTCGAGGTAGCCGCCCGGCAGCCGGACGGCCAGATCGGCCTCGCGCACGTGCCGGGCGGCCCGGTCCGCGTCGCTGTGCACCGCGACGGAACGGATGCCCATCGCCCGCAGCGTGCGGACGATCCTTACCGCGATCTCACCGCGATTGGCGATCAGCACGGACCCGAACACCCCGCCACCTCCTCTTCACGATCACGTACGCTCCTCACGATCACGCCGGTCACATCCGGAAGACGCCGTACCCGACCGGGTCGAGCGGGGCGCCGGCCGCGGCGGACAGGGCCAGGCCGAGTACCGTGCGGGTGTCCACCGGGTCGATCACTCCGTCGTCCCAGAGCCGGGCGGTCGAGTAATAGGGGTTCCCCTGGCGCTCGTACTGCGCGCGGATCGCGTCCTGGTCGGCGTCGCCCACGGTCGAGAGCACGTTCGCCGCCTGCTCGCCCCCCATGACCGAGATGCGGGCGTTCGGCCACATCCACAGGAAGCGCGGCGAGTACGCCCGCCCCGCCATGGCGTAGTTTCCCGCGCCGAACGACCCGCCGATGATCACGGTGAACTTCGGCACCCGCGCGCAGGCGACGGCGGTGACCATCTTCGCCCCGTGCTTGGCGATGCCGCCCGCCTCGTACGCCCTGCCGACCATGAAGCCGCTGATGTTCTGCAGGAACACGAGCGGGATCGACCGGCGGTCGCACAGCTCGATGAAGTGCGCGCCCTTCAGCGCCGACTCGGCGAAGAGGATGCCGTTGTTCGCGACGATCCCCACCGGGTGCCCGTGGATGCGCGCGAACCCCGTGACCAGGGTGGGGCCGTACTCCGCCTTGAACTCCAGGAACCGGCTGCCGTCGACGATCCGCGCGACGACCTCCCGCACGTCGTACGGCGTGCGGGTGTCCTGCGGGACGATGCCGTACAGCTCGCCCGGGTCGTAGGCGGGCGGCTCGGCCGGCCCGGTCTCCCAGGCGCGGGCCGTACGGGGCGGCAGCGTCGCCACGATGTCCCGGACGATGCGCAGCGCGTGGGCGTCGTCCTCGGCGAGGTGGTCGGTCACACCGCTGGTCCTCGCGTGGACCTCGCCGCCGCCGAGCTCCTCGGCGGTGACGGTCTCGCCGGTGGCCGCCTTCACCAGGGGCGGCCCGCCCAGGAAGATCGTGCCCTGGTTCCTGACGATCACGGCCTCGTCGCTCATCGCCGGGACGTACGCGCCGCCCGCCGTGCAGGAGCCGAGGACGGCCGCGATCTGCGCGATCCCCCGCGCGGACATGGTGGCCTGGTTGTAGAAGATCCGCCCGAAGTGCTCGCGGTCGGGGAACACCTCGTCCTGCTTGGGCAGGAAGGCGCCGCCCGAGTCGACGAGATACACGCAGGGCAGGTGGTTGTCGAGGGCGATCTCCTGGGCCCGCAGGTGCTTCTTGACGGTGACGGGATAGTACGTGCCGCCCTTCACCGTGGCGTCGTTGGCGACGACGACCACCTCGCGGCCGGACACCCGCCCGATGCCGGTGATGATGCCGGCGGCGGGCGCCTGCCCGTCGTAGAGCCCGTCCGCCGCGAGCGGCGACAGCTCCAGGAATCTGCCCCCGGGGTCGAGCAGCGCGTCCACCCGGTCCCTGGGCAGCAGCTTGCCCCGGGCGACGTGCCGCTCCCTTGCGCGCGGCGGGCCGCCCCGCGCCGCGACGGCCAGCCGCTCGCGCAGCTCGGCGGCCAGGCGCTCGCCCGCCTCCGCGTTGCGCTTGTACGGCTCTCCGCCCGGATCACAGGCGCTCCGCAGCGCCGGCCACGGGTTCGGCTCCATGCCGACCACCTCCGGCGAGTTAATGCTGACTAACATCACCTCGGATGTTAGTCACCATTAACCGACTCGTCTACCATTGCCTCTCGTGACGACTCCCCGTACCCCTACCCGCAACAGGCGCGCCGAGATACTCCGGGCGGCGGCCGAACTGTTCGCGGCGCGCGGGTTCCACGGGGTGTCGATCGAGGACATCGGATCCGCCGTCGGCGTCTCCGGCCCCGCGATCTATCGCCACTTCAGCGGCAAGGAAGCCCTGCTCAGCGAGATCCTGCTCGACATCAGCGAGCGGCTGCGCGAGCAGGGCGCCCGCCTGGTCACCGCCCCCGCCGTGCCGGAGTCCCCCAGCGGCGACGCGTACGCGCGGGCGGCACTGGACGCGCTGCTCCACGGGCACATCGACTTCGCGCTGGCCAACCCGGCGCTGATCCGGGTGCACGAGCGGGAGCTGGACAACGTGCCCGAGTCGGCCCGCCGCCGGATCCGCCGCCTCCAGCGCCTGTACGTCGAGGAGTGGGTCACCGTGCTGAGCGAGCTCTATCCCGACTGCCCGCCGGCCCGGCTGCGCGCCGCCACCCACGCCGTCTTCGGGCTGCTCAACTCCACCCCGCGCAGCGCGGGCGAGCTTCCTCCGCAGGCCATGGCGCCGCTCCTGCACGGGATGGCAGTCGCCTCCCTGGCTGTGCTGGCCTGATCCCGCGGCGGACCCGTCAGGCGAGGAGCTTGCGCGCGGCCTGCTCGATGTCCCACTCGGACATCAGCACCGTGTCCGCGGCGGCGCCCAGCGGGATGAAGCTGTCCTGAGAGGTGACCCGCGCGATCTGCCCGGAGAACCCGTTGTCGATCAGCGCGGTGATGACGCTCTCGGAGACGCCGCCGCTGCGCCGGGTCTCGTCGGCGATCAGCACCTTGCCGGTCAGCTCGGCGGCGCGCAGCAGGTCCTCGACCGGGAGTGGGGACAACCAGCGCAGGTCGAGCACCCGGCAGCTCATCTCCTCGGCGGTGAGCTTGACCGCCGCACGCAGGCTCATCCGCACCCCGTTGCCGAAGGTGACGATGGTCAGGTCGCGGCCGTCGCCGTACGAGCGGGCCCGGCCGATCGGGATGTGCGTCTCCGCCCAGCGGGCCGGCGGGACGTACGGCGAGAGCCAGCCTCCGTCGTCCTCGTCGAACAGGTCACGCGTGTGGTACAGCGCGATGGGTTCGAGGAAGACGCAGACCCGGCCGTCGGCCCGCGCCGCGGCGAGGCAGGTGCGCAGCATGGACGCGGCGTCGTCCGGCCGCGCGGGCACGGCCACGATCAGGCCGGGGATGTCGCGCAGCGCGGCGACCGAGTTGTCGTTGTGGAAGTGGCCGCCGAAACCCTTCTGGTAGGCGAGCCCGGGGACGCGGACGACCATCGGGTTGCGGAACGCCCCCCGGGAGAAGAACTGCAGCGACGACGCCTCGCCGCGGATCTGGTCCAGCGCGTTGTGGAGGTAGGCGAGGTACTGGATCTCGGGGACCGGCAGCAGCCCCGAGACGCCGGAGCCGAGGGCCAGCCCGAGGATGGACTGCTCGTCCAGCAGCGTGTCGAAGACCCGCTCGGCGCCGAACTTCCGCAGCAGGCCGCGGCTGACGCCGTACACGCCGCCCTTCCTGGCGACGTCCTCGCCGAACAGCAGGACGCCGGGGTCCAGCGCCATCTCGTCGGCGAGCGTGCGGTTGATCGCCTGAGCGAGCGTGAGGCCGCCCTCCTGCTCGGGTGGCGTGCCGAAGACCCGTTCCCGTACGGCGGGGGCGGCGACCCGGGTGGCCTCGGC
>NZ_JADDIL010000140.1:0-8879 GCF_020826795.1 Microtetraspora sp. AC03309
GGCACGACCCAGCATGAGCGCACATTGTCCCCAGAGAGGCCAGGCACGGCGCAGCATGAGCGCACACCATCCCGAGATGAGCGGAATGCGGTCCGAGATGACCAGCCATCGACCGTAGGTGAACGAGGGGCCGCATGGGATGGGAGGAGATCAGCCCAGGGCGAGCCGAGCGCGGCGCGGGATGAGCCGGGTCCGGCACAGGGCGAACGGGTCTCTGATTGGGCGACGCCCGCAGGGCTGATCTCGGGCCGGAGAATGCCCGGACTGTTGCTCGCCACCGGGCAGTTCCTGCCCGTCTCCGATGTGCATCGCCTGGCCAACACCTCCACCCTCACCCGCCTGGTCATGAACGCCGACGGCGAGGTCCTCGACATGGGCCGCAAAGTCCGCCGCGCCACCACTGCACAACGACGGGTCATCCTGAGCCGCTACGCCACCTGCATGGTCGACGGCTGCCACCTGCCCGCCCACCTGTGCCAGATCGACCACATCGACAACTGGAGCGACGGCGGCGCCACCGACCTGGACAAACTCGGACCCACCTGCCAATTCCACAACCGCGACCGCTACCGAAACCCCCACCGCTACCGGCTCTACCGGGCCGGCAAAGACCGCTGGGCCTTCACCTACCTCGGCACCCGCCCCGGCCGGAGGTAAGCCAGGTCCGCCCCGGTACATCCCTGAACTCCCAGCCGACGCCCTCCGCTCATCCGAACCCACAGTGGCGTCCTCGGCTCCCCGAAGGCTGTACCCCCGAAGGCTGTACCCCGAAGGCTGTGCCCCCGGAGGCCGGCACCTTGCCGAGCCAGGCACCGCGCTTGGGCCCCAGCCAGGGGCCAATCCCTCGGGTCAGGACCGCACTCTCACGGGCGGCGCCGCCTGCGCGCACCTCGGCACGCGCGAGGCCCGTCCCCCTTCGAGGCGACGGGGCCTGAGAGGACGGCGCTCGCTGCTCGCGGCGCTACCTGGTGACATTTGCCCCGGGTTCGTTCAGGGGGCCGCATGCCGAACTCTGAGAGGCCGATTCGCGAGCTGATCGCTCATTGTGTTGCCGCAGGCGAGCCGGTAGACGCACTGAACGGAGACCCAAGTCGCACCCACCAGTCCCAGAGCTGGGGAGCGCCTCGGTGAAGCCGCTTGTCTGGCGGATTGCATCACCCCAGGTCAACGACGTGCCCGTTGTCCCAAGGTTCAGTCGGCACCTTGGGGCGCGGGTGGCAACAGCCCCAAATCGCCCCCTCAATCGGCGCCGGTGAGATGCTTGCCGACGGTTGCGGACGTCGTCCGGCCGCTGGTGATGCTGGGCCGAGCCGGAGGATCGTCAGCCGGGCTCACCTTTCTGGTCCACGGTTCCCGACATGGGGCTCTGGTCCACGGTTCCCGACATGGGGCGGCCCAGCAGGGCCGTGGCGACGGTCGCGATATGCGGGGCCAGGTCAGCGGCGCCGGCGTCGGACAGGGCGGGGGTGGCCACGACCGAACGCAGGACGCCGATGCCGACCATCCAGGCACTGAGCAATTCGGCCCGCAGCTCGGCGTCCTCTCCCTCGGCCAGGTCCCGCAGGGCGTCGACGTAGGTGCGGCAGACCTCCTTGCGGATGCGCTGGCGGGCGTCCTCGTGGGCCGAGGAGCGCAGCATGGCGACCAGGGGGTGCTCACCGCCGTACTCCGTCCAGTCGTAGTCGACGACCGTGCGCACCATACGGGCGACCAGCTCCTCGCGAGGGCCTTCGAGCAGGTCCGGGGGGAGGGTGGCGGCGGTGGCCTGGTCGAAGAGCTGCTTCTTGGAGCCGAAGTAGCGGAAGATGAGGGCGGCGTCGACGCCGGAGTCCCTGGCGATGTCGCGAACGCTGGTGGCGTCGTAGCCCTCGCGAGCGAAGCGCTGCCTGGCGGCCGTGAGCAAGCGCGCCCGAGTGGCCTCCCTGTCCCTCTTCTGCAACGTGAGCCCCCTTCCTCTTCCCCAAGTCAGCGTTCGATGACTTATGAGGTGACATATGCGGACGTACGTTGTGGCGGGTGGAACCAACGGCATGGGCCGGGGACTCGCCCTGCGCTTCCTGCACCGGGGCGACCACGTGACGGTCGTGGGCAGCGATCCGGCCAGGGGGCGGCGCTTCCTCGACGAGGCCGCCGCGCTGGGCGCCGCGGACCGGGTCGCGTTCCTGCGCGCCGACCTGACGTCGGCGGCGGAGAACGTACGGGTGATCAAAGAGATCAGGGCGCGGCACGACGCGCTGGACGGCCTGGTCTGCACCGCGATCCGCGCCTTCTCCCGGCGAGTAGAGACCCCTGACGGCTACGAGGCCACCTTCGCCCTCTACTACGTCAGCCGCTTCCTGCTGGCCTACGGCCTGGCCGACCTGCTGGAGCGCGGCCAGAACCCGATGATCGTGAACATCTGCGGTGTCGGCGTCACCAAGGGCCGCATCCACTGGGACGACCTGTCGCTCACGCGAAGCTACGGCAGCGTCAAGGCTATGCTGCAGGGCGGACGCGCCACGGACCTCCTGGGCGTCGCGTACGCCCTCAACCACCCGGACGCCCGCACCCGTTACCTGCTACACCACCCCGGCTTCACCGACAGCGGCACTGACAACCTCAAGCAGCCCGCCAAGACCGTCATCAAGCTACTGGCCAGGCTCGCCGCCCAGCCGGTCGACAAGGCCATCGCGCCAATCGTCGAACTCATGGACGACCCGCCGGGCGAGGGCGGCCTCCTGGCTTACGACCGTCGCCGCCCGCTCGAATCCTCGCTGCCCACGCTCGACCCGGCCACCGCCCGTCGGCTGTACGACCTGACCAGCCATCTGCTGCCTTCTGACTTCAGAGACTCCTCATCGGGCTGATCATCGAGAAGGCCGCCGGGAGGCGCTACGCCCCTGCCCGCCCGGCGCATCATCCGCCCGATAGCGATCTTGCTGGGGGTGCCGGTGAGGTCGCCGCGGCCACGGCGTCACCCAGCGTGATTCGCGCTGATGCTCAAGCTCTTCCAACAGTCTCGCTCGGACGCTCTCCGTTGCCGGATGTGAAGGAAAGCGGGCAGGCATGACCGGGTGGCGGGGATGAGATCTGCTCATCGGGATCGCGGACGCTGCCGGCCGCCCTGGCCTCGCCAGTGCGTCTACCGGCTCACCTGCGGCAACACAATGAGCGAACGGGACATCAGCTCACGAATCGCCCTCTGAGGGGAAGGATCCGTCGCATGGAAGTACTGAGCAGCCGGATCCTCATCCGCCCTCGCGACCTCGGCGTGAGCCACCACTTCTATCGAGAGGTGCTCGGTCTGGCGGTTTACCGCGAGTTCGGACCGCCGCATGGACGTGGCATCGTCTTCTTCCTCGGCCAGGGCTTCCTGGAAGTCTCCGGGAGCCCCGAACGGCTCCCGGACGGCGACGACGGCGGTCGCGGCCGTAGCGCGGAGATCTGGCTTCAGGTGCGCGACGTCCAGGCGGAGCATCGTCACCTGCTGGACGCGGGCGTCACCGTGATCCGCTCGCCTCGGACCGAACCGTGGGGGCTCGTCGAGATGTGGATCGAGGACCCCGACGGTGTGCGCATCGTGCTGGTCGAGGTCCCCGCCGATCACCCGTTGCGCCAGGACATCAGGTGATCTCCGCGCTCAGCCCGCCCACGACAGCAGCGGTTCGATGTGCTCCGGCTGCCGCAGCGACCGCAGGGCCTGGCGTTCGAGCTGGCGGATCCGCTCACGAGTGAGCCCGAGCCGGTCGCCGATCTCCTGGTAGGTGTGGGTCCGCCCGTCGCCGAGGCCGTACCGCAGGGTGACGATGAACGCCTCGCGATCCGGCAGCATGTCCACGAGGGACCTGAGCTGCTCGGCGAGGACCCTGCACTCCAGCACCTCCGAGACGGGGACCACCTCGGCGTCGGCGATCAGGTCCCCGATCCTCGTCTCGCCGTCCTCCCCGACCACCATGTCCAGGCTGACCGTGTCGTGGGCCAGGCGGCGCAGCTCGGCGAGCGCCTCGACGGACTGCCCGGCGGCCGCGGCCACCTCCTCGTCGGTGGGCTCGTGACCGAGATGGCCTTCGAGATGGCGTTCCGCCCTGGTCACCTTGGCGAGCTGTTCGAGGATGTGAACGGGCAGCCGCACCGTGCGGCTCTTGTCGGCCAGGCCGCGTTCGATGGACTGGCGGATCCACCACATGGCGTACGTCGAGAACTTGAAGCCCTTGGCGTAGTCGAACTTCTCGACCGCCCTGATCAGGCCGAGGTTCCCCTCCTGGATGACGTCGAGGAGCGGCCAGCCGCGATGGCCGTACTTCTTGGCCGCGGCGACGACCAACCGGAGGTTGGCGCGGAGCATGTGGTCCTTGGCGGCGTCGCCGTCCCTGACGATCGCCTGGAGCTCCTCCACGTCGCTCCGTTCCGGAGGCTTCGGCGGTGCGGCCTCGGGAGGCGCGGGCTTCCTCGCCTCCGGAACGCCGCCCGCCAGATCGCCGCCGGAGGCGTCTCCTCCCTCTCCGGCGTCGTCCGAGGCGGAGCCCGACTCCTCGATCAGATGCTCGGCGTACAGCCCCGCCTCGATGCGTTTGGCGAGATCCACCTCCTCCTGAGCGGTGAGCAGCGGTGTCCTGCCGATCTGGCTCAGATACTGGCCGAGCAGATCATGCTCGTCATAGGGCTCGTACGGCTCCGCGCGGCCGGTGCCCGCATGTCCGCGCATCCTGGTCACCTCTTCGTTTCCAGGCGGCTCCCCCGGGGTACTTCCTCCGTCTCGTCTCCGCCTACCCAGGGCCCTCCCCGGCATTCCACCTCGTACCGGCTCGTCCCGGTTCGTCCTGGCCGGTTACGCCGCTGCGCGTTTCTCCCGCCTCCCCCGGGTAGCGGGACTCCTGTGGCCGCTCGCCCGCGACCACGCGGCGAGACGCCGCGATCATGACACGGGGAGGGACACGATGGCCTTCATCGACCGCGAGTGTGTCCGGCATCTGCTCGAAGCACCGGATCCCGACGCGACGCTGGTGTTCGTCCGCGGAGAGTGCGTCGTCCTGCCGGACGCCGAGATCGACGACGCGCACCGGGGGCTGGTCATCGCCCGCCGCCGGGACCTGACGGCGCACATCCACGGGGACACGATCACCGATCAGCAGCTCGACCTGCTGGCGGAGCGGCTCGACAACGTCGTACACGATCTGGGCGCCTGACCCGCACTGCAGGCGGCTGAACACCCGCCTGCAGTGAGCGGTCAAGGAAGTTGAAAGTGGTCCATTCCAGACTGCGGGCAACCGCAGCTGAAAGGACCCCTCCCATGAAGATCACCCGCGCTCTCGCCGGTCTGGCCCTCACCACCGCCTTCGTCGCGCTCGCGCCGCTCGCCGCGCAGGCCGCGTCAGCCACCTCGTGGGGGCCGTACTACGCCCCCGGAAGCAAGGCGAAGGCGGTCGGGACCTTGGACGCCCGCGGTGAGGACCACGCGGACATCCCCACGGCGGACATCGTGAAGATCTCCGGCAAGGTGTACGACTTGACCCGGTCGTCCTCGACCTGTGGGTGGGCGGTCTTCCGCATCACTTACCGCGACGCCGGCGGCAACCTGCCCTTCACTCACCGCAGCTTCCGCGACTGCTCGTACGGCACGCCGCTGAAGTTCTCGTTCACGCGGAGCGACGTCTACCAGGTCGAGCTGAAGGTCTGCGCGGAGGGCAAGGCCGCGAAGCCGTCCCTCAACTGCCTCTACGCGGGGACCTGGAAGACGCTTTACCTCTCGAAGTGACCGGACGGGCCGGCGGCCGGGGGAATCCGTGGATGCCCGTTCGGGACGGTCCCGTACGGGCAACCGAGGGTCAGTCCCCCTCGGGCAGGTCGGGCACGGCGTGGCCGAACCGGAACATGCGCTGAGGGTCGTAGACCTCCCTCAGCCGGGCGAGCCTGCTCAGGACCGGCCGGGTCCAGGCCCGGGCGATCTGCTCGGGGGCCGTCTCCGCCCCCAGGAAGTTGAGCAGCGCGCCTCCCGTCAGCCACGGCTCCACGGCGCCGAACACGGCTCCGGCGGCGGCGGGGATCACGGCCTCGAACAACTCGGGCACCGGAGCGCCGATGACCATCAGGGAGAACGCGGCGTCACGTCCGCCGACGGCGTTCTCCGGCCGCGCGGGCCGGGCCAGCGCTCCGCCGAGGTGACGCAGCTCGACCACGGCGAAGGGCACCTCCACGTCCGGCCCCGCGGTCGCGAGGATCGCGTCGACGGTGTCCGCGGTGAGCTCGCGGAGCAGCGCGCCGCGGTCCCAGGCGGGCATCGGCCCCTCCGGGTCCTGATGGATGGAGCCGATCGCGGCGAACGGCATCCGGCTCACCGTGTCGATCAGCGGCCGCCCGGCGGCGCGCATGGGAGCGAGCAGCCGCTCTCCCTCCTGCGCCTCTCCGAGGTGCGCGAACCGCAGGTGGGCCACGAAGCGCCCGCGCAGCTCCGGCGGGAGCTCGGGCAGCGGCGGCAGCCGGAGCAGGGCGACGGAGGTCGTGGTGGTCTCCGGCAGGGTGTCGACCCAGTCCCGGTAGGCGTGCAGCACGCCCGCCGCGTCCTCCGCCGGGAAGAAGATCCCGCCGCCGTACAGCGTGGCGACCGGGAAGAGGTCGACGGTCATCGAGGTGACCACGCCGAAGCTGCCCTTGCCTCCGCGCAGCGCCCAGAACAGGTCGGGTTCGCGGGTGGCGTCGGCGACCCTCGCGTCGCCGTCCGCCGTGACGACCGTCAGCTCGCGCACGTGGTCGGCGGCGAAGCCGTACGTGCGGGAGATCGGCCCGATCCCGCCGCCGAGGGTGTAGCCGACCGCTCCGACGCCGGGCGCGGAGCCACACAGGGGCGCCAGGCCGTACTGCGCGGTCCGCTCGATGACCTCGCTCCACGTCGCGCCCGCGGCGATCGTCGCCGTACGCGCCGACGGGTCCACCGTGACCGCGCGCATCCGGCGGGTGGTGATCATGACGGCGCCGTCGGCCGCCGTCGCGGCGCCGTGCCCCGTGGCCTGCACCGCGACCGGGAGCCCGTGGCGGGCGGCGAAGCGTACGGCGGCCTGGACGTCGCCCTCGCCCATGGCGCCGACCACCACGACCGGGTGGTGCCGGGTCGCCACGTTGAACCCGCTCACCTCGGCGGCGAAGCCCTCGTCTCCGGGCAGCAGCACCGGGCCGGCCACCTCCTGCCGGAGTGCCTCGACCTCTCGTGACACCCCGGCCGGGTCGTCGGTGATGACGCTCATCGTCTGCTCTTCCTCTCCTGGCCCGTGGGCCGATGTCGGCCGCCTACCGGCCGTGCACGACCTTTCTCCCACGTGGCGCTTGGTGGATTCTTCATATCGTCCTGGCAGGGATTAGGACGGCTCCCGCGGCGGCGACGTCGCTCAGGCGTCCCACGCCGAGCCGGCCCGGCGGATCCGCGCGGGTCCCCAGCGTTTCCGGGCGTTCTCCCGCAGCTCAGAGCACGCATGTACACGTCCTAGCCGCGTCCTAGCGCTTTCCAAAGGGGTGGGCCGACGCTACGGGAATGCCGTCTCCTTCCGAGTTCGTCCTGCTTCTCCGGGAGATCCCGGTGCACCCGCACCTGGAGGAGAGCACCCTGCTCGCCGCCGCCGTGGCCGACGCGGCCGCCGAGGTCTCGCCGGCGCGATGCCGGATGTACGTGCTCGCCGACATCGGCCGACCGGCGGCCTCCCCTCCCCTGGCGGCGGCCCTGGTCGAGACGG
Organism: Microtetraspora sp. AC03309; assembly: GCF_020826795.1. Taxonomy (NCBI): domain Bacteria; kingdom Bacillati; phylum Actinomycetota; class Actinomycetes; order Streptosporangiales; family Streptosporangiaceae; genus Microtetraspora; species Microtetraspora sp. AC03309. Next base: position 7,701 of record NZ_JADDIL010000140.1, read on the forward strand.
AGAGGACCGGCCGCCTCGCCTGGATCCGGGCGCTGGCCGTGGCGGAGCCGTTCCGGCGGCGCGGGTTGGGCCGGAGGCTGCTCGCGGACCTGCTCACCGAGTTACGCGCGGACGGCGTCCGCGAGGTCGGCTGCGCGGTGGCGCGAGGGACGGAGAGGGAGCAGGTCGCGGCCGGACAGGACCTCCCGGTGCTCGCCCTGCTGCGCGGCGCCGGGTTCGGGCCGCCCCTTCCCGGGACGGGCGAACGGTGGCGAGCGTTCAGTTACGATTCCCAGGAAACAAGGCGGATCGCGACGGACGCGGCTGTCCTGCTCACCCGGGAGTTGTAGTGCGCGAGGCCATCGACCGTCCGACCCGGGAGCCGACTCCGCTCGACTTCCACGTCCTCGGCCCCTTCGAAGTGGTCGACCGGGCAGGCACGGCCTTGGATCTCGGTTCCAGGAAGCAGCGGGCGGTCCTCGCGCTGCTCGTCCTGAACGCGCCGCGCGTCGTCCCGCTGGACCAGCTCATCGATCAGCTGTGGACGGGCGAGCCCCCGTCGAGCGCGACCGGAACGTTGCAGGCGTACATCTCCCAACTCCGCAGGGTCCTCGAACCCCGCCGCGGCCCCCGTACACCGGCGCGTGCGCTGCGCACGCGCGAACCGGGATACCTCCTGGACATCGAGCCCTCCCAGGTGGACGCCACACGCTTCGTCGGGGACGCCGACGCGGCCCAGGCCGCCCTCCTCCGGGGCGAGGCGGCCCAGGCCGAGTCCCTTCTGGCCACCGCCCTCAGGGCTTGGCGGGGCGAGCCCCTCGTGGAGTTCACGGAGCCGTTCGCGCGGTCGGCGGTCATCCGGCTGGCCGAGGTACGGGTGACCGCGCTGCAGACGCGCATGGAGGCGTGGCTGTCGCTCGGCCGATATTCCGAGGCGGCCGCCGAGGTCGGTCACTTCCTGGACGGCGACCCGTACCGCGAGGGTTTCTGGGCGTTGCTCATCCGCGCCCTCTACCGTGATGGGCGGCAGGCCGAGGCGCTCGCCGCCTACCAGCGGTGCCGCACGCTGCTTGGAGAGGAACTGGGGTTGGATCCGAGCCCGGAGTTGCGCCGGCTGGAGCGTGCCGTCCTGGAGCACGACCCCGCGCTGCACGGCCCCTGGCCGCCACGCGCCGCACCCGCCCTCACACCCCTCTCCGC
>NZ_JADDIL010000141.1:0-7571 GCF_020826795.1 Microtetraspora sp. AC03309
GTCACAAACGGATCTTGAACGCCCTCGCCCTATTTCCGCAGGCGATCCCTTGGACTCAATCGTCTAGCGCGGATTCTTTCGGCAATCGGCTCCTGGCCGTCGTCGCCGCGCGGCTCGGGAGCGCAAGGTGCCCTTACCCACTAACTTGCGCAGCGCGAAACGGGGCTCTGAGCGGATGTCGGTGACGATGACCTCGGGGCGGCGGCCGCCGTCGCGGCGGAACAGCACGTCGATCATGTGCAGGGAGTCGCGGACGGTGCCGGTCACGACCTTGGCGCCGAGCCCGACACCCTGGTCGTTGATCATGTTGAGCCAGGTCAGACCGCGTTTGGAGCCGAAGTACTTGCGGTTGGGGCGGGTGTAGATCGACGGGGCGCCAGCGCGCCGAGGCCTGGGCATAGATGTCTCGGCGCTTGAGATGACGGTGGAACCGGGTCAGCACGCACATGGTGTAGGCGTTCTTGTCGACGGTGCTGCCGTTGGGGCCGGGCCGGTGCACCAGCCGTTTCCACGACCCGGTCACCAGGCCGGCGTCCATGTCGGCCTCGGTGACCTTCTTCTTGCGGCCGTCCAGCAGCCGCGGCAGCGCCTTCGTGGCCTCCAGCACCCGGGCCGCCTCGGCGGTCGCGCCGAACTCGATGACCGTGGTGAGGGTCTTCAAGAACCCCGACACCGTCCCGATCCGCTCGGCCAAAAGCGCCCGCATCGGCCCGTCATCGTCGGCCTCGGGCGGCGGCACCATCCCGGTCACCGCCGCCACCGCCGTCCGCAGCTCCCGGCGCGGCACCACCGCGTCGATCGACTCCCACACCTGCTCCAGGCTGATCTCCTCGCCGTACTCGGTGACCTCCAGCAGCAGCTCCAGCACCGCCCGCTGCTGCGGCGACAGCGCCGCGTGCAAGCTCTGGTGCAGCCGGTCGATCGCCTGCTCCCTCACCCGCGCCACCAGCCGCGCCAGCGTCGTCACCCCCGGCAGCAGCACCCTCTCGGTCCGCAGCCACGCCACGCCTTCGGTGAAGATGCTCTTGGCGCTGTCCCCGGTGTTCCACGCCCGCGCGTCCACCCATTGGGCGAAGTCGTCCTCGGCCTCGGCGAAGTCCCGCAGCCCGTAGGCCTTTCGGATCTCCTCCTGGTGATCGAACGGCGTCTGCCGCCGCTCGGTGTACTGCTTGACCACCGACGCATCGGCGATGCCGAGCTGAGCCGCCAGGTAGTCCAGCACCTCGGTCGGCATCTCCAGCGGATCGGGCAGGAACCGGCCCACGAACCGCGCCGTGGTCACCTGTAGCGCGAACCCCCGCCTGCTGGCCTCACCCCGCCGCTTGGCGATCAGCTCGCGGTCGGCGTCGTCCAAGAAGAACAGCTTCTCCAGCTCCGCCCGCGACGGCGGCCCGGTGTACCGGCCGTAGGCGGTGGCTTCCTCATCACTCAAGAACACAACTGGCATGGCCCCACAAAGTAGGACCCACCCGGCAGCCGGATCCCACCAAAGATTAGACCGTTATCGAGCTACACCCGATACAGCGGTCCGACCAGTCCAAACGCGCAGCTCAGACGCATCGGAACGATCATCCGCGCTACGTCGCCCCCACCAGGCCCACTAACGAGACTTTTCGTTCCGATGCTGGTCAACCCCCGGACCTTCACCGGAACCTTCAGCGGAAGGAGCGGCGGTAGGCGGCCGGGGTGGTACGCAGGGCGGTGTGGAAGCGGCGGCGGAGGTTGACCGCCGAGGAGAGGCCGACGCGGGTGGCGATGGTCTCGACGGGCAGGTCGGTCTCCTCCAGCAGGGCGCGGGTGGCGGCCAGGCGGCGTTCCAGCAGCCAGCGGGCGGGTGGGACGCCGAGTTGGTCGGCGAACTGGCGGGTGAGGGTGCGGGGGGAGACGCCCGAGTAGGCGGCCATGTCCTCGACGGTGATCTGGTCGGGCAGGCGCGAGAGGAGCCATTCGAGCAGGGGGGCCAGGGAGTGCGGCATGGGGCCGGTGGTGGGGAGGGGAGGGTACTGGCGCTGGCAGCCCTCGCGGTGCGGACCGGCGGCGAGCTGGCGGCCGATGCGCATGGCGTGGGCCGCGCCGTGCTCCTGGAGGACCTGGTGAAGGCAGAGGTCGAGGGTGGCGGCCGAGGCTCCGGCGGTGGCGACGTCGCCGTGATCGACGTAGATGACGGTGTCGTCGGGGATGACGCGGGGGTGGCGGGCGGCGAGTTCGCCGGAGAGTTCCCAGTGGACGGAGGCGCGGCGGCCGTCCAGGAGGCCCAGGGCGGCGGGGATGAAGATTCCGGCGCAGACGGCGACGATGCGGGCGCCTCGGGCATGGGCTTGGGACACCGCGTGGAGTACGGCGGGCGAGGGGGTGAGGGTCCAGCCCGCGATGACCACGGTGTCGGCGTCGCCGAGGGCTTCGAGGCCGCCATCCACCTGGATGGGGACGCCGAGGGTGGTGGGGAGGGAGCCGGGGTGTTCGGCGCACAGGCTGAAGCTGTAGTGCCGGGGGATGTCGGGGCCGTGGTAGCCGAAGACGGCTGAGGCGGAGGTGACCGGGTAGAGCTCCTGGTTCGGTGCGACCAAGGCGACCACCCGATGCGGGCTGGGGGGCGTCGGGGGCGTTTCCGGGCAGTCCGGTGGCATGGCGCAAATGTACCCAATGATGTCATTTGGGACACCGGTGCTCTGATCTGGAAAAATCCAGAATTGGGGATCATGTGGACGAGGAACTTCACCCTCTACTTCGGGGCCCGCACGATCTCGCTGCTCGGTGACGCGATGATGCCCGTCGCCTCGGCGCTGGCGATCGGGAAAGTCTATGGGATCGCGGGCGTCGGCTACGTGCTCGCACTCTGGACCGCGTCGGCTGTGCTGGTCATGTTGTTCGGCGGAGTCGTCGCCGACCGGATCGGCGCCCGGCGCTTGATGATCTTCGCGGACATGGTCAGGGTCGTCACCCAGGGGGTCGTCGCCGTCGCCTTCCTGGACGGCGCTCCGCCGTACGCCCTGTTGCTGGTGATGGCGTCCTTGTCGGGCATGGCCGCCGGGATGTTCGAACCGGGCGTCAACGGCATGGTCCCCCTGGTCGCCGAAGAGCCACAGCGGGCCAACGCGACGCTGAAGATCGCCGAGGCGGTCACCCAGCTGGCGGGCCCCGCGCTGGCCGGAGTCCTCATCGTCGTCGCCGGGCCGGTCTTCGTCTACACGGTGGACGCCGCGACGTTCCTGGTCAGCGGGGTGTTCCTGCTGCTGGTCCGGGTCGCCGTACCCAGGCCGGGGCCCTCCGACGTGCTGAGCGACCTGCGCAGAGGCTGGGAGGAGTTCAAGGCCAGGAGCTGGATGTGGTCGGTCATCCTGGTCTGGGTGTTCTGGGGCGTTCTGGTGGTCGGGCCGTACGTGCCGCTGTCGTCGCAGGTCATCGGGGCCGACTACGGCTGGGTGATGGCGGCGCTCGGCCTCGGCACTGTGCTGGGCGGGCTGGTGGCGATCAGGCTCAGGCCGCGCAGGCCGCTGGCGGCCGGGGCGGTGGCGCTCGGCGGGTACGTGGCGGTGCCGCTGACGGTCGCGCTCGGGCTGCCGCTGCCGCTGCTGATGGGCGGGCACCTGTTCGGGGGGTGCGCGTATGCGTTCTGGTCGGTGATGTGGTCGACCAGCGTGCAGACGCAGGTCGCGCCGGACGTGCTGAACCGGGTCAACGCCTACCAGGTGGCCGGGTCGGTCGCGGGCATGGCAGTCGGGCAGGCGCTGGCCGGTCCGGTCACCACGCTGGTCGAACCGCGCGCCTTCATGCTGGGGTCGGCCCTGGTGACGGTCGGCGTCGTGGCGGCGCTGCTGTCGATCAAGCCGGTGAGGCGGCTGGGCCGGGAACCTCAGGAGGCCGGAGGCCGGTCGATCTCGGTCTCGGCCGGCGTGTTGACGTAGTCGGTCATCGTCCGCAGGGCGACGCCTGCCCTGGCCTGCTCGATCTGCTCGATCTGCTCGTCGGCGAGGTGGGCGACCGTACTCGGGCACCTTCTACTTGGGCTGACACCGCCCGCGTGTACGTGGGGGCAGCTTCCTTGACGGTCACGCCGTCCCGCCCCGCGACGTACCCGTGGATCAGGGAGCTCTTTCCCGACCCGAAGACCCCGGTGAAGACGGTGAGCCGTCGCTAGGGGATGTCGAGGGAGACACCGGTCAGGTTGTTCTCCCTCGCACCGCGGACCTGGATCAGGTCGTGGCCGTCCGCGGCGGTGTGATCCGACCCGCGGAAGCCGTCGGGGTGCCGAACTCTGCTTACCTGGTCGCTGGAGACCACGGAGTCCTTCCATCCTCGACTGATAGGTGACGCCCTACTCACAGGTGAGGCGGCGCGGAATGCCGCCACGGGCCTACATCGGCCGCTGCATGGCCTTCCTCCGCCGGGCGGCCACGCTGGAACCGGACTCGCGCCGCGCCATCCGGCGCAACACGACGGGCGCCAGCAGGAGCCCGATGACCGCCCACGCGCCGAGCACGCCGATCGTCTCCAGGTGCCGCCAGGACTCGCCGACCTCGGCGGCGGACATCGCATCCGGCAGCAGTGCCGAGCGCAACCCCAGGCCGAGCCAGTAGATCGGGAAGCCCTGCGCGATCCACTGCAGCCACTCCGGGAACGCGGTGATCGGATAGAACACACCGGAGATCGCCATGAGCAACATCATCGGCAGCATGACGACACCCACGCCCTGTGCGCTGTCGAACAGCGAGCCGACGATCGCGCCGATCGGCAGCAGCGCGACGAGGCCCAGCACCAGCACCCACGCCAGCGTCCACCACGACGGCACGCCGCCCAGCCGGAGTCCGTCGAACAGGAACGCCGCCGGGACCAACGGGATGAGCAGGCCCACGAGCGACGTCCCGGCCCGGCTGATCACCTTGCCGGTGAGGTAGCCGATCATGCCGTTCGGCGTCGCCTTCGCCCGCAGCAGCGTGCCGTCCTCGCGGTCCATGGTCAGCGCCATGGCCAGGGCCAGCAGCCCGTTGAGCACGAGGTTCATCCCGAGGATGCCCGGAATCGACTGCGAGCCGAGGGAGAAGTCCGTGCCCGGAACCCTGTTGCCTCTCAGCATGTACATCACGATCAGCGCGATGACAGGGAAGAACACCACGCTCCAGACGTCCTGCGCGTTGGTCATGTTCTGCCGGAACTCGATCCAGCCTCGATGCACGCCCGCGCGCAGGGCCACCGCGCCGGCGTTCACGCGGTCACCTCCGTCAACTCGCTCGGCGCCACGGTGCGCTGTCCGGACTCGAACTCGCGCACCATGGCCAGGTACACGTCCTCCAGTCGCACCCTGCGCACCTCCAGATCGCCGATCGCCTCGCCGTACGCCGCGAACAGTTCGCGCACGTAGCCGGTGGCATCCTCGTCGGAGTGCGTGAAGAACTCGCCATCCCTGCTGTAGCGGACTTCCGCCTTGCCGGAGACCCGCTCGGCCAGCTCCGCCGCGCTGCCGTCGGCCACGATCACACCGCCCGAAAGGATCACGATCCGGTCGGCGAGCTTCTCCGCCTCGTCCAGGTCGTGCGTGGTGAGCAGGATCGTCGTGTCCTCACGATCGGACAGCCGGCGCACCAGGTCGTGGAACTCCTGCCGGGCCTGCGGGTCGAAGCCGACGGTCGGCTCGTCCAGGAAGAGCAGGTCCGGCTTGCCGACGATGCCGATGGCCACGTCCAGTCTGCGTCGCTGCCCGCCGGAGAGCCTGGCGACCGGGGTGTCCGCCTGATCCGTCAGCCCGACGAGGGAGACCAGTTCGTCCGTGTCGTACGGCCTGGCACGTTCCGGCGTGCCGTACGGGGTGTAGTAGCGGCCGAGATGGCCGAGCAGTTCGCGGACCCGCCACTTGCCGTGGTCGCGCCAGGACTGCAGCACGATGCCCAGCCGCGCGCGCCATGCCTCGTCACCGGCCTCCGGGTCGATGCCCAGCACCCGCACCTCACCGGCGGAGCGCTTGCGGAACCCTTCCAGGATCTCGATGGTGGTTGTCTTACCCGCGCCATTTGGGCCCAGCAGAGCCAGCACCTCTCCCCTGCGTACGCGAAGGTCCACCCCGTACAGCACATCGGTCGAGCCGTACCGCATCCGCAGGCCGCGGGTCTCGATGGCCGGCTCCGCACCGGAGGGATCGGTGCCGCGGGGGACGGCGCTCGGCGCGGTCGTCGCCGCCGAGGTCCCGCCCTCTGTCTGATAGTCGTCTTCCCGTGGCATCCGGGGAGCGGATGCCCCTGATCTGTTGTCGCTCTCGCCGACATCCATACCTTAAAGTCTGTCATTGAACTAGCATGTTAAGACTTGTCTCGGCGTCAGCCGTGCTGTACAGGCGATGTGTGCGAGTAACCTTCAACTCGCGGATGAAGGCCGTAGGTCAGGGAGGCGATCCGGTGACCCGTGAGCAGGGAGCGCTTCGCCCCATCGATCTGGCCCGATCGGTCGGCGTCTCCACCCAGCAGATCCGCAACTACGCGGACGCCGCCATCCTGCCTCCTGCCCCACGGACCCCTGCCGGTTATCGCAGGTTCGACGCCGGACACCACCGGGCCCTGCTCACCTACCGCGCCCTCGCCAGAGGGTACGGATGGGACACGGCGCGAGTGATCATGCAGTCCGTCCATGCCGGGGACCTTCCTCTGGCGCTCGCGCACGTCGACGCCGCCCATGCCCTGGTGCATGAAGAGCGGCTCTCCCTCCAGGCGGCGGGTGAAGCGCTGGAGGCGGTCGCGGAGCAGACACCGGACACCTCCGCGCCGAGGTCGGGCATGCGCATCGGCGAGCTGGCCGCCCACCTGGGCGTGCGCACATCCGCCCTGCGCGTGTGGGAGTCCTCCGGCCTCCTGACGCCGAAGCGCGACCCGGGCACCGGCTACCGTACGTTCGGCCCGGCCGACGTCCGAGACGCACGCATGATCAACATGCTCCGCCAGGGCCGCTATCCCCTCACCCAGATCCAGGTCATCCTCGACGGCCTCCGCAGGACGGGCAGCAGCGACGCGCTACGCGCGGCGATCGCCCAGCGTCAGGCCGAACTGACCCAACGGGCGACCGCCATGTTGGAGGGCTCCAGCCACCTGCACCGCTACGTCGCGGGCGAGGAGCCGTCGTCCGCCGCCGGTCGGTCGTGAACCGGTCGGACGGGACGACGAACTCGGCGCGACGGTGGTCGGCGGCCCCCTGGGAGGCCGCACCCGGGCCCCCTCCGAATGGGTCGGGAAGGCCGGCCTCTCTGCCTCATCGGAGGGGACCAGCCCGCGGGGTGTCGCTCAGCAGGGAGACGCGGCGATCTGTACGCGGTGGCTGTCGTTGTCGGAGAGGAACGCCGCCAGCGCCCGCCCCTGCTCGGCCACGGTCGTGCGGTCGCCGCGGGAGAAGCGGCGTAGCGGGGTGATGACCACGGTGTCGGCCCGGACGGTCCAGGTCGCGGCGACCCGGCCGTCGAGGAGGACGACACGTTCGCCGGCGACCGACAGGCCGCGGTGGGCGTCGTCGATGATGCGGGTGCGGTCGTGGTAGCCGAGGATCGCGTTGTCGAAGGCCGGTAGGAAGCGGACCGGGGCGGGTGTGTCGGGGTC
>NZ_JADDIL010000142.1:0-7468 GCF_020826795.1 Microtetraspora sp. AC03309
GAGCGGGGCGGGGGCCAGCGCCGCGACCAGGTCGGCGGCGTCGAGCATGCGCACCTCGGCCGGGTCGAGAGAGCCCGGGTGCAGCGCGTACACCTGCGCGCCCTCCCGGATCCCGGCCCCGCCACCGAGTTCGACCCCGACTCCGGCGCTGTCACCGGCGTCGACGAGTACGGCGAGCTCCGCGCCACCGAGCGACGTGCCACCGAGCGACGTGCCACCGAGCGACGTGCCACCGAGCGACGTGCCGGACGACTCGCCCCGCGACGTACCGAGCGCGTCCTCGTACGGCGGAGCGGCGGCGTCGCCGGACGCCGCGGACGAGGGCTCCGCCCGCCCGGCCTCGTGCGATGCCGTCAGCCGCGCGGCGAATTCGGCGCTCTCCTCGTCGTCTCCCCGGACATAGTGGACACGCGACCCGTCACGGTGCCGTACGACCACCCGCCGAGCGCGGGCGGCGGCGTGCCAGCGGGCGACCTCCCAGAGGGTCACCCGCTCGCCCAGACCGTACGCGTCCTCCAGCGTCGAGCCGAGCCGGGCGAGCTGCCCGTGGTAGGCCCAGACGTCGTGCATGAACCCGGACGTGGACAGGTTGAGGTCGGCCCAGCGCATGGTCCGCGACCACAGGTCGGCGACGAACGGCACCAGGATCTTGGCGGACCCGGTCAGGTCGAACCGCTGCCGTACGGCGAACGGGTCGAACGCGACACCGCTATGCGCGTCGGAGGAGTCGAGGAAACCGGCGAAACCGCGGACGAGCCGCTCGAAGGGCACGTCGTTGTAGCTGAAGACGATGGGCACCGCGTACCGCGCGCCGTCCTCGCGCAGCGACTCGATGTCGAGATCCACGAACTCCGAGGCGCCGAGCGGCTCGGGCGCGGAGGTGAGGTCGCCGGAATGGACGGCGGCGTCTCCTCCCACCCGCAGGTTGGTGTAGTCGCAGAGATCGACGAACGACCAGCGCGGGTCGAACAGCGCGACCGAAAGGTCCAGGTCCACGCGCTCGCCGTCCGGTTCCGCCCAGTGCAGGAACAGCCGGAGACGGTCCCCCGAAGGGATCGGCCGCACGCTGCCGCGTGTGAGCCGTACCAGCGTCGCGGAGGCGGAGCGCTCGGCGGCGGGCGCGTGCAGGTCGGCGAGTCCCTCGTCGAGCAGCGCGAGCTCCACGGGCGGAAGCGCGGCGGCCCGGCGCAGCATCTCGGCGTCGATGGCGGCCGTGACCGACGCGACCACCTGGTCGGGGATCGGGGCACGGTCGTCCGGCTCCGTCCAGATCCGCGCGGATCCGCCGCGTGGGAGGAACATGCGGCTGCCACCCGGCGGAGTGCGTACCTGACCGAGCGCGGCGATCAGCACCCCGGGAGACACCCGGGGCGCCGCTTCGGCCACCGCCGCGGCGAGCGGCTCGGCGGGAACGCGCCGGGCCAGATGCGCGACGCGACGGGCGAGCTCTCCCGGCCGCGTTCCGAGCAGCGTGAGAGCCGTGGCGTGGTCGCCGTCGCGGAGCGCCGTCTCGACTCGGGAGGCCAGGCCGCTCGCGCGAAGCCGTACACCGTCGAACCGCAGCAGGCCGGGGTACGCGGCGGCGCGGTCCAGCAGCGCCGTGGCGAGCGGGCCGCCGCCGTCCAGCCGGGTGCCGCGCAGCGCGGCGAAGGCCAGCGCGGCGTCCGGATGACGAGTGTGGTGCTCGTGCGGGTGCAACACCTCGGCCATGTGCTTCCACGCCTCGGGATGGCGGTGGAGGTCCTCGATCAGGTACGGCACGGGCATGCGGTCGAGATGGGACAACAGGGCGCGCCGGATCGCCCTGGACAGGCTGCTCCTGCGCGGAAGCCGCTGGCGCAGTCCCGGGTCGCCGCCCATCAGCGCGGTCAGCAGGCGCAGCACGTCGGTCGCGCTGTCGACGTACCGGTCCAGGAGTTCGGGTACGGAGTCGCCGCCGTGCCGCATGGCCGCCGCGAGGACGACGGCGCGTGTCTCGCGCACCGGGATCCGCTCGGGCAGCCAGTTGATGGCACGCGGCCAGAATTCCCGGATCAGGACGCCGACGGTCGCCAGGTCCTCCTTGCGGAGCGGTGTCCGCCGGGACAGCAGCACGCGCAGGTGGTCGCGAGCGGTCTCGGCGGGATCGGCGCACAGCGACAACACGGTGGCGACCCGGGACATGGACCCGTTCGCGGTGCCGGCCTCGGCCACGGGGTCGTCGGCGGGCCGCAGGAACGGGTCGTCCGGATCGACGCGGCGGTGGCAGATCGGGCAGGCGCTGAAGTCGGAGCCGTCCCAGCAGGCCCGGCAGACGAGATGGGCGCACGGCGAGACCGGATGCACGGTGGTGACCAGCCCGCACAGCACGCAGGGCTGCTCGGGCCGTTGCAGCAGGAGCGTGAACACGCGCCGCACGTAGAACTCGGCGGTGTCGGCGGGCACGCTCGCCGGGAAGTTCCGGAACAGCGGAACGTGCTCCACGTAGCCGCCGAGTTCGGCGAGGACACCGTGGATGAGATGCCCTCCCGCGTTGGCGAGCTCGTCGGCGGTCAGCTCGGACAGCGCCCGGCGCAGCGAGGCCGACACCACGTATCCGAGCTGGAGGAGATCGGCTTCGAGCGCCGCGAGGCCGTCCTCGCACGAGGGCGCGCGATCGGCGCCCTCCTGCTTCCGCGGCTGCGGCGCGGTCCCGGCGAAGGCGGGCGCCGGATCCCGGGCGAGGAGGCCGGGCGCGACCAGACGGTGCCGCCGCAGCAGCATCTCGGCCAGTCCGTTCATGATCGCCCTCTCGCACGCCGGACAGCAGAAAGGGGCGGAGAGCGGACGCGCTAGATCATTAAAAGATAGAAGGAAGCGCGTCCAGGAGCCGCCCCTTGATCGCCAACACTACTGGTGAAACGGGCGGTTTTGTCCAGTCGATTACCCTCGATCATCCGAGGCGGCCACCCGATCCGCCCGCCTGAGGCGCGGTACCACCGGGAGACCGGCGGCGGCCCAGGCGCGGAAACCGCCCACGAGGTCGGTCGCCCGGCGCATCCCCAGCATCTGCAACGTGGCGGCGGCCAGGCTGGAGCTGTATCCCTCGTCACACATGACGATCACGTGCAGGTCATGGCCACCGGGCAGGGGAAGCCGCCACTCCGACGCCGGATCGAGCCGCCACTCCAGCACGTTCCTGCCGATGACCAACGCGCCGGGGACCTCGCCGTCCGCCTCGCGCTGCTCCAGCGGCCGCGTGTCGACGAGCACGGCCCCCTCCCGCATCGCCTCCGTGGCCCGCACCGGGTCCAGCCGCACCAGGCGGGACCTGGCCTCGGCGAGGAGCCGGTCGATCGTTCGTCGCATGGGGGAGATTAGACCAGGTGGAGGCGGGCAGGACACGCATCATGGCAGGTGGCGGGTGGTTCGCGCGATGGCCGGTGATCCGGCAGTTGCGGGGGCAGGACGGCAGGGGCGACGCCGCGCGATCATCGCGCACCGACGCGCTGCGGCCCCGCGTCGAGGAGGCGGACAGCGTCGCCCGATCCGTCTGCCCGTACTGCGCGGTCGGCTGCGGCCAGCTCGTCTACGTCAAGGACGGCAAGGTCAGCCAGATCGAGGGCGACCCCGACTCGCCCATCTCGCGGGGCAGGCTGTGCCCGAAGGGGTCGGCCAGCAAGCAGCTCGTCACCCACGCCGGCCGCCAGACCGCGGTGCTGTACCGCCGGCCGTACGGCACGGAGTGGGAGCCGCTCGACCTCGACACCGCGATGGACATGATCGCCGACCGGGTCCTGCGGACCCGGCGGGACACCTGGCAGCAGGAGCACGAGGGCACGGTCGTGCGGCGCACCCTGGGCATCGCCGGCCTGGGCGGGGCGACGCTCGACAACGAAGAGAACTACCTGATGAAGAAGCTCTACACCGCCCTCGGCGCGATCCAGGTGGAGAACCAGGCGCGCATTTGACACTCCTCCACCGTCCCCGGTCTGGGGGCCAGCTTCGGGCGCGGCGGCGCCACGACGTTCCAGCAGGATCTGGAACGCGCCGACTGCATCGTCATCCAGGGGTCGAACATGGCCGAATGCCACCCCGTGGGATTCCAGTGGGTGGTGGAGGCCAAGGCCCGGGGAGCGAAGGTGTTCCATGTGGACCCGCGCTACACCCGGACCAGCGCGCTCGCCGACCGGTACACGCAGATCCGCGCGGGCAGTGACATCGTCCTGCTCGGCGCGCTGATCAACCACGTCCTGTCGAACGAGCTGGACTTCCGGGAGTACGTGCTGGCCTACACCAACGCGTCGACGATCGTGTCCGAGGACTACCGCGACACCGAGGATCTCGACGGCCTGTTCTCCGGATTCGACCATGAGACCCGGTCGTACGACCCGGCGAGCTGGTCGTACGAGGGGGCGGCCGAGGAGGCGGCGGCGGGGGAGCGCGCCGAGCAGGTCGAGGGTGGCAGGGCGCACGCGCGCACGGCGGGGCCCGACCAGTACGGCGCGGGCGGCGCGGCGGCGCGGCCGCGGCCGATGGCGGACCCGACGCTGCGCCACCCACGCTGCGTCTACCAGATACTCAAGCGGCACTTCGCGCGCTACACGGCGGAGACGGTCGAGGAGCTGTGCGGCGTGTCCCGGGAGGACTTCGCCGAGCTGGCCGAGGCGATCACCGCGAACTCCGGCAGGGAGCGCACCACCACGTGGGTGTACTCCGTCGGCTGGACCCAGCACACCGTGGGCGTGCAGTACATCAGGACCGCGTCCATCCTGCAGCTGCTGCTGGGCAACATCGGGCGGCCAGGCGGCGGCATCCTCGCGCTGCGCGGCCACGCGAGCATCCAGGGCTCGACCGACATCCCGACGTTGTTCAACATCCTGCCGGGATACCTGCCGATGCCGCACGCGCACCGGAACGAGACGCTCGACGACTACCTGGCGAGAGCCGGAGGGGACACCGGCTTCTGGGGCAGGAAGCGCGCCTACATGGTGAGCCTGCTCAAGGCGTGGTGGGGCGACGCGGCGACCGAGGAGAACGGCTTCCGCTTCGACCACCTGCCGCGCCTCACCGGGGACCACGGACACTACAACACGGTCATGGGCCAGATCGACGGCACGGTCAAGGGCTACTTCGTGGTGGGCGAGAACCCGGCCGTCGGCTCGTCGGGCGGGCGCGCGCAGCGCTTCGGCCTGGCGAACCTCGACTGGCTCGTCGTACGCGACCTGACCCTGGTGGAGACGGCGACCTTCTGGAAGGACGGCCCGGAGCTGGAGACCGGGGAGATGCGCACCGAGGAGATCGGCACCGAGGTGTTCTTCCTGCCCGCCGCGAGCCACGTGGAGAAGGAGGGCACCTTCACCAACACCCAGCGGCTGCTCCAGTGGCGGGAGAAGGCACTCGACCCGCCCGGCGACTGCCGTAGCGACCTGTGGTTCTACTACCACCTCGGCAGGCTGATCAGGGAACGCCTGACCTCCGAGGAGAGGGACCTGCCGCTGCGCGAGCTCACCTGGGACTACCCCGAGGAGGGCGAGCATCGGGAGCCCTCGGCGTCGGCCGTGCTGCGGGAGATCGGGGGAGTCGGAGCGGACGGGCGGGCCCTGTCGGCGTACACCGAGCTCGAGCCGGACGGCTCCACCCGCTGCGGGTGCTGGATCTACTGCGGCGTGTACGCCGACGGGGTCAACCAGGCGGCCAGGCGCAGACCGGGACGCGAGCAGAACCCTGAGGCCCTCGAATGGGGCTGGGCGTGGCCGGCCAACCGGCGCATCCTCTACAACCGCGCCTCGGCCGACCCCGAAGGACGCCCCTGGAGCGAGCGCAAGGCGTACATGTACTGGGACGAGGAGCGGGGCGAGTGGGCCGGGCCGGACGTGCCCGACTTCGAGAAGAACAAGCGGCCCGACTACCGCCCGCCGGAGAACGCCCTGGCGGAGGACGCGCTGTCCGGAATCGACCCGTTCATCATGCAGACGGACGGGAAGGGCTGGCTGTTCGCCCCGGCGGGCCTGTCCGACGGGCCGCTGCCCGCCCACTACGAGCCCTTCGAGTCTCCCGTGCGCAACAGCCTGTACGGCCGGCAGTCCAACCCGGGCCTGCGGACCTACCCGCGCCCCGAGTCGCCGTACAACCCGGAGCGGTCGCCGCGCTTCCCGTACGTGCTGACCACGTACCGGCTGACCGAGCATCATACGGCCGGTGCCATGAGCCGGCCACTGGCCTACCTCGCCGAGCTGCAACCGGAGCTGTTCTGCGAGATGTCGCCGACGCTCGCCGCCGACCTGGGGCTGGCCAACGGCGAATGGGCCACGATCGTGACCAGCAGGACCGCGATCGAGGCCCGCGTGCTGGTCACGGAACGGGTCAGGCCGCTGCGGATCCAGGGGCGCGTCGTGCACCAGATCGGCCTGCCGTACCACTGGGGATGGGGATCCGGCGGTCTGGTCACCGGGGACGTCACGAACGACCTGTTGCCGATCGCGCTCGACCCCAACGTCTACATCCAGGAGAGCAAGGCGACGACCTGCGACGTACGACCGGGCCGGCGGCCACGGGGCGGGGACCTGCTCGCCATGATGGAGGAGTACCGGCATGGCTGAGCGGATGGGGTTCTTCACCGACACGAGCATCTGCATCGGCTGCAAGGCGTGCGAGGTGGCCTGCAAGGAGTGGAACCAGCTCCCCGACGACGGGTTCCTGTTCCAGGCGACCTCCTACGACAACACGGTCGCGCTCGGGGCGAGCACCTGGCGGCACGTCGCGTTCATCGAGCAGCAGCCCGTCTGGACGCCCGAGGGCGAGATCGGCGATCCGCTCCGGATCGGTCCCGACGGCCGCTGGCTGATGTCGTCGGACGTGTGCAAGCACTGCACGCACGCCGGCTGCCTGGACGTCTGCCCGACCGGCGCGTTGTTCCGCACCGAGTTCGACACCGTCGTCGTCCAGCCCGACATCTGCAACGGCTGCGGCTACTGCGTGCCCGCCTGCCCGTTCGGGGTGATAGATCGGAGGGAGGACGACGGCCGGGCCTGGAAGTGCACGATGTGCTACGACCGGCAGCGCGGCGGGCTGGAACCGGCCTGCGCGAAGGCGTGCCCCACGGACTCGATCCAGTTCGGCCCGCTCGACGAGCTGCGCGAACGGGCCGCCGGCCGCGTGGCCGCCCTGCACGCCGAGGGCCGCACCGAGGCACGCCTGTACGGCGAGAGCCCCGACGACGGGGTGGGCGGCATGGGCGCGTTCTTCCTGCTGCTCGACGAGCCGGAGGTCTACGGCTTGCCGCCCGACCCCGTGGTGCCCACGCGGGACCTGCCCGCGATGTGGAGGTGGGCCGGGGCCGCCGCGCTGACCATGGTGGGCGCCGTCGCCGTGTCCTTCCTCGGCGGTGCCGTTGGATCCGCCGTTGGATCCGGCGGTGGCTCCGGCAGGGCCGCCGGTTCGGGCGGGTTCAGGGCGTTCGAGCGGGTTCGGTGGTTCGGGGGTCGGGGTGTCTGAGCGGGTTCGGTGG
>NZ_JADDIL010000143.1:0-7263 GCF_020826795.1 Microtetraspora sp. AC03309
CCCGCTCCCCCGTGCCCCCCGCACCGAAACCAGGGGCGACCCTCCCCCGGCGGCTGCGGCACGCCGCGGTCGCCGACCGCTCCGAGGGGCCGGACGCGCGGACGCTCCAGGGCATCCTCGACGGTCTGCGCAGGCTCGACTGACACCGCACACCTGCCCCACCGTGATCGCCCGATGATCGCCCGCGATCGCATCGCCCGGCCGGTCATCGCCCCGGGAATATCAAGGCGTCCACCAAGGCCGTGCACAACCTGGCCACGATCTGCGGCCCGAGTGTTAGCCACGCGCCTCAGGGGCACAGGGCGCCTCTGAGGGCGGCTCCGAGGCCCGCCCCGTGGAGGTGACCATGGATGCTCGGATCACGTTGCGGGTGGACGGCCGGGACAGATCGTTGACGGTCGACACCCGCACCACCCTGCTCGACGCGCTGCGCGACCACCTGTCGGTCACCTCGCCCAAGAAGGGCTGTGACCACGGGCAGTGCGGCGCGTGCACCGTGTTGCTCGACGGACGGCGGGTGGTCAGCTGCCTGACGTTCGCGGTGGCGCACGACGGCGCCGACGTCACCACCGCCGAGGGGCTGGCCGAGGGAGGCGAGCCGCACCCGGTGCAGCGGGCGTTCCTGGAGCAGGACGGCTTCCAGTGCGGCTTCTGCACACCCGGGCAGATCTGCTCGGCCGTCGGCATGCTGGAGGAGGCCAAGGCCGGGCACCCCAGCCACGTCACCGACGACCTGACCGGGCCCGTCACGCTCGACGACGAGGAGATCAGGGAACGGCTGAGCGGCAACCTGTGCCGATGCGGGGCCTACGTCAACATCGTCGCCGCCCTGCGCGAGGAGGCGGACTCGTGATCCCCTTCGAGTACCTGCGGGCCGGTGACCCCGCCGAGGCCGTCGCCGCCGTGGCCGGGCGTCCCGGCGCGGTCTTCCTCGGTGGAGGCACCAACCTGGTGGACCACATGAAGCTCGGCGTCGCCGAGCCGGACATGCTGGTCGACGTGTCGCGGCTGCCGCTCGACCGGGTGGAGGAGACGGCCACCGGTCTCCGCGTCGGCGCCGCCGTACGCAACAGCGACCTGGCCGCGCATCCGCTGGTGCGCGAGCGCTGTCCGATGCTGGCGCGGGCCCTGCTCTCCGGCGCCTCCGGGCAGCTGCGCAACGCTGCCACCACGGCGGGGAACCTGCTGCAGCGCACCCGCTGCCCCTACTTCCAGGACATCACCACACCGTGCAACAAGCGCGAACCGGGCTCCGGCTGCTCGGCGGTCGGCGGGTACACCCGCTACCACGCCGTCCTCGGCGCGTCCGAGCAGTGCGTCGCGGTGCACCCCTCCGACATGGCGGTGGCGATGGTGGCGCTGGACGCCGCGGTGATCGTGCTGGGCCCCGGCGGTGAGCGCGCGTTGCCGCTGGCGGACCTCTACCGGCTGCCGGGCGACACGCCGCAGCGGGACACGGTGCTGGAGCACGGCGAGCTCATCACCGCCGTCGAACTGCCGGACCTGCCGTTCGCGCGGCGCTCGGCCTACCGCAAGGTGCGCGACCGCACCTCCTACAGCTTCGCGCTGGTCTCCGTCGCGGCCGCCCTCGATCTCGACGGCGGCACCGTCCGTGACGTACGGCTGGCCCTGGGCGGCGTCGCGCACAAGCCGTGGCGTGCCGTCCTGGCCGAGGAGGAGCTGCGCGGCGGGCCCGCGACCGAGGACGCCTTCCGCCGGGCCGCCGACGCCGAACTTGCGGCCGCGCGGCCGCTGCCCGGCAACGAGTTCAAGGTGCCGATGGCCCGCAACACCGTCGTCGCGACGCTGCGCGACCTCACCGAGGAGGGGCGATGACCGTCCAGGATCGAGTGGTGGGCACGCCGTCGCCCCGCGTCGACGGCCGGGCCAAGGTGACCGGGATCGCGGCGTACGCCTATGACCGGCCGGTGGACGACCCGGTGTACGCCCACCCGCTGCAGGCCACGATCGCGCGCGGACGGGTCGCCGCGATCGACGACGTGGCGGCGGCCGGGGTCAAGGGGGTCCTCGCGGTGGTCACCCACCGCGACGCCGCCCGCCTGGCCGACACCGAGGACGCCGAGCTGTCGGTCCTGCAGTCCGACGAGGTCGCGTTCCGGGGGCAGTTCATCGGGGTGGTGCTCGCCGAGACGCCCGAGATCGCCCGCCACGCCGCCGGCCTGGTGCGGGTGGAGTACGACGAGGAGCCCCACGACACGGAGCTGCGGGCCGACCGCACCGACCTGTACGCGCCGGAGCAGGTCAACGCGGGGTTCGCCACCGACACCGACGAGGGCGACGTCGACGCGGCGATGGGGGCCGCGGCGGTGACGGTCGACGAGATCTACACCACGCCGATGGAGCACAACAACCCGATGGAGCCGCACAGCACCGTGGCCATCTGGGACCCGGGCGGCGGCTTCCCCGAGGCGCCGCGGCTGACGCTGTTCGACTCGACGCAGAGTGTGCACTCCGTACGGTCGACGCTGGCGCGGGTCTTCGGCCTGCGGCCGGAGCAGGTGCGCGTGGTGTCCCCGTACGTCGGCGGGGGGTTCGGGTCCAAGGGGATGGCGCACGCGCACAACGTGCTCGCGGTGCTGGCCGCCCGCGCGGTGGCGGGGCGCCCGGTCAAGCTGGCGCTGACCCGCCACCAGATGTTCTCGCTGGCCGGTCACCGCACGCCCACGATCCAGCGCGTACGGCTGGGCGCCGACGAGGCCGGACGGATGACGGCCGTGGCGCACGAGGTGGTGGAGCACACCTCGAAGATCAAGGAGTTCGCGGAGCAGACAGCGGTCGGGACGCGGATGATGTACGCGGCGCCGAACCGCCGCACGTCGCACCGGGTGGCCGCGCTCGACGTCCCCGTGCCGTCGTGGATGCGCGCGCCGGGTGAGGCGCCGGGGTTCTTCGGGCTCGAGGTGGCGATGGACGAGCTCGCCGCGGCCTGCGGACTGGACCCGATCGAACTGCGGGCGCGCAACGATCCCCCGAGCGATCCCGAGTCGGGCAGGCCGTGGTCGGGCCGTCACCTGGTGCGGTGCCTGCGCGAGGGGGCCGCCCGCTTCGGCTGGGAGGACCGCCCGGTGGTGCCCGGCACGCGCCGGCGGGGGCGCGAGCTGGTGGGCATGGGGGTGGCGAGTTCGACCTATCCGTACTACCGGTTCCCCGGCTCGCGGGCCGTCGTCGCGTACGGCGGGCGCGGCCGCTACACGGTGCGCATCGGCGCGGCCGACATCGGAACGGGCGCCTGGACGGTGCTGACGCAGATCGCCGCGGACGCGCTGGGCTGCCCTCTGGGCGCGGTGAGCGTGGAGATCGGGGACAGCGGCCTGCCGTCGGCCACCGTCGCGGGCGGGTCCTCGGGGACCACGAGCTGGGGTTCGACGGTCGTCGCGGCGTGCCGCTCCTTCCGCCGCGTGTACGGGGACGATCCGCCGCCGGGCGCGGAGGCGGGCGACGACATGCCGGAGAATCCGGACGCCGAGCGGTACTCGATGCACTCCTTCGGCGCGCAGTTCGCCGAGGTCGGGGTGGACGCCGACACCGGCGAGATCCGGGTGCCCCGGATGCTGGGGGTGTTCTCGGTGGGCCGCGTCATCAATCCCCGTACCGCGCGTTCGCAGTTCATCGGGGGGATGACGATGGGGTTGTCGATGGCGCTGCTCGAGCGCAGCGTGCTGGACCACCGCACCGGGCATGTGATCAACCACGACTTCGCCGAGTACCTGATCGCCACGAACGCCGATGTGATGGACGTCGACGCCGTCTGGCTGGATGAGGAGGACGTCCACGCCGGTCCGCTGGGGGCCAGGGGCATCGGCGAGATCGGCATCGTCGGCGCCGCGGCGGCGATCGCCAACGCGGTGCACAACGCCACCGGGATCCGCGTACGGGATCTGCCGATCACACCGGACCTGCTCCTGCGCTGACTCCTGCGCTGAACCATCGCCGCGCTCGCGCCGACGGGCCGCTCGACACGTGGGCGGAGGGGCCGTGACCTGCTGGGAACCGATCTATCCGAGCACCGGGTAGTTCGCGCGGAACACGTTGTGCGGGTCACGGGCCCGCTTGATCTCCCGCAGCCGCGCGAGCGCGCTGCCGGAGAAGGACTTCGCCGCCGTGTCACCGGGGGACAGCACGGTGTACGGCTTGCGGCCGCTGATGTACGCCTCCAGGTCGGCCACGACCTCGGCCTGCTTGGCGCGCGTCGCATCGGCCACGTGCGGCAGGCCGAGACCCAGCAGGCCGAGCAGGTACGGCTCAGCCACCGCGCCGCTCGCACCGGCCCCGCCGCCCGGCTCGGCGAGCGCCCCGCCCAGGTGCCTGATCTGCACGTTGATGAGCGGTTCGACCGGCTTGGCCAGCAGGAGCTCCACCGCGTCCGCGTCCAGGCCGGTGAGCAGCTCCGCACGAGCGATGGATGGGGCCGGATCGGTGGGCTCGGCGGTGATGTCACCCAGGTCGGCAACCGGGACGACGCCGCGGCTGTCGGAGATCACGCCCTCGATCTTGTCGATGCGCGCCAGCAGGTCCTCCCCCTGAGCCGCCTTACCCAGGTAGGCCAGATCCAGCGTGACCATCGGCGACGCGCCGGGTGGCTGGAGCCGGTTGATCCAGACACTGAGTTCACGCGGCGCCTCGGCGGTGATCTCCAGGAACGCCTCGTACACCTCCCTGGTCCGGTGCTCCGGCCAGATCACGCGCCCGCCGTACAGGACCGGCGCGGGATACAGCTCGAGTTCGAGGGCGGTCACCACCGCGAAGTCCCCGCCACCGCCGCGCAGCGCCCAGAACAGCTCGGGATCGGACTCGGCGGTCACCCGGCCCGGCTCGCCATCGGCGTCCACGATGTCGATAGCCCGCACGCTGTCGGAGGCGAAGCCGTACTTGCGGCTGAACCAGCCGACCCCACCGCCCAGGGTGTAGCCGGTCACGCTGACCCCCGGCGCGCTGCCGGACAGGCCGGTCAGACCCAGCGGCCCGGCCGCCGCCAGCACCTGCCCCCACTTCACGCCCGCGCCCACCCGGACCACGCGCTCCTGCGCGCGTACTTCCACCTCGTTCAGCAGGCCGGTACGCAACAGGATCAGGCCTTCCACATCACCCGAGGCGCCATGCCCGCTCGGCTGCGCGGTCACCGTCATACCCGCCCGCCGCGCGTAACGCACGAGCGCCGCCACGTCATCGGCATCCGCGGCCTCCGCCACGGCCGCCACCGGCTGCCTGACGGTCAGATTCCACGCGGTGGCCGCCTGTTCGAAGCCGTCGTCATCGGCCAGGAGCACGCGCCCCTTGAGGACACCGCGCAGATCGTTGATCGTCATCGTCGTCTCCCTTTTCGATTTCTCGGAAATGCGAAGGAACACCGTGCTGCACTACGGCAAGGGCGGCGCCCTGACCGGCCCGGACAAGGATCACGCCGAAACCTCGATGCCGGCCCTGCACCTGCTGCGGTCCACGCTGGTGTACCTGTCAACACGCTGCTGCTTCAGCGGGTTCTCGCCGAGCCGATGACCGGCGCGGCCCGACCGCGCTGTTCTGGTCCGACGTCGACCGGCTGCTGGATGGCCGGTGCGGCGATGGCGCCACGCGTCGAAGAGCTCCGGCCGCCGGCCACGTGGATTACGCGATGAGCAGGAGCGCGCTGATCGTCAGCATCACCACGGCGGTGGCGCCGTGGATGCCGTAGACGGCCGCCTTGGGCCCGTTGCTGCGCAGCACGATCACCGCGTCGCCGACGGGTATGGCGCTGGCGGCCAGCATGAACCAGCCCAGCAGATGGGTTGTCCCGCCGACCAGCACGATGAAGATGAAAAGCCCTGAGGCGATGTCGCGCACGCCCTTGACGGACAGCCAGGCATGGAAGCTGCGGTCCTCGGTCGGCGTGTCGGGGATGCCGAAGCCGACCGCGGCCTGCGGCGCCCAGAAGGCGCTGGCGCCCATGAAGATGGTGCCTGCGCCGATCAGTCCGGCGAGCACAGTGGCGATGGTGCTGAGCATGGGTTTGTCTCGCCTCTCGGGAGCAGTTCTACGAGCGCATTCCAGATAGCGGGGCGTATGCCGTGCCGGCGCTGTCACCGTTCGTCGTCGTCGACGAAATGGTTGTCGTGGGCTTCGTGAAGCCGGCTCAGGTCCCGATCGGTTACCGTGGCGAGCCGCGCGAAGTACTCCTCCCGGGGCACGCCTGGCGAGAGTGCCATGAGGAGGGTGGCAGGTTCGGCGCGCTCCTTCCGAAGCGCGTGGACGTCACCCATCGCGGCATGCGCGGTGTCGCCGGGCAGCAGTGTTCGCCACGCCCGCCCATCGAAGTAGCCGACTTCACCTTCCTCAACGATGAAGGTCTCGCTGAAGGTCGTGTGAAAGTGCGGGGCAGGTCCCCGGCTGGAGGGCGACATGCGCCACCGGTAGATGCTCACGACCCCGCTGGTCTCCGCCGGGACGGCGAGGATTTCGATGGTCGATCCGCTGGCGCCCAGCCGGATCGTTCGCGTCTTTCGGGCTCGCTCGGGTTGCTTGCAGAACCAGTCCGTCGGCTTCGTCTCGGTCATGACCCGAGTCTCGGGGCTTCTCCGCTGCGCTCGCGCTCACTTCGGCGGTGGCCTAACAATAGGGAGGGTGATCCGCTACCGATTGGGTGCCGGCGCTGCGAGCGTGCGATGGGCCATGTCGCCGATCCACGAAGTGGTTAGTCTTGCCCGGCTGTTGACAGAACCGCAGCGTCACCCGATGTTCCACCAGTGGCTTCGCCGTCGCCACCACCGCCTTTCCGGCCTGGACCTGCGCGCGCTCACGGTCTTCATGGCCGATGGCGCGTACCGGCCCGACTTCCTTGACCCATCGCCGATGTCCAGTGAGCCGACCTTCGAAGAAGGCATGGATGCCCTCCTCGCCACCCCGGCGGACCAGGTCTACGCCGAGTTGGCCGACGCCAGCATCGGGCGTTCGGCAGACATAGGCCGCCGACTGCTCGACGACCCCGACCGAGCCAGGCTGGAGGCCGCCGAAGCGGTGCGCCGCCTCTGGACGGCGGCCATGGAACCGGAGTGGCCGTCCATGCGGCAGGCGCTGCGTGCCGAGATGTTGGACCGGGCCATCCAGGTCAACCGCGAGGGGCTGCGCACCGTCCTTCCGCGCCTGCACCACTCCGCGGCGTGCGAAGGCGACACCATCACCGTCAACTCGACCACCGACCTCGACGTCGACTGCCCCGAGGGACTCATTCTCATTCCGTCGCTGTTCATCACCGACCGGGTGCAGTGC
>NZ_JADDIL010000144.1:0-7231 GCF_020826795.1 Microtetraspora sp. AC03309
GTGCGGCGGAGGGTTCGAGGGAGGGGGAGCCGGGTTGCGCGAGCGCCGTGGTGGCGGGGAATGCCAGGGCGGCGAGGGTCAGGACGCATCCCGCGATGACGGAGGGTCTGCGGAGCATGCCGTTTCTCCTTGGGGGGTGGGGAACGCCCTCAAGGTAACGGCCATCACATCGGTCGTGTATCTACCGCTTTTCCCCTGTCCAGGTGTTATGGAATGGCGTGGAACTGCGGGTTCGCGGCGAGCCATTCGGCGCATCGGGGGCTGCGTTGTACGGCGTCGGCGTGCGCCGCCATGGCGTGGTCGATCATCATGGCGGCCGCTCGGGCGACGGGGGCGTCGGCGTGCCAGCCGATCCGCTGCCGCCAGTGCAGCGGCGCCCCGGCGAGCGGGACCATGACGATCCCGGGCACGAGCTGGAAGGTCGCCTGGCACAGTACGGCGGCGCGGCCGAGCTGGGCGAGGTAGACGCAGGTGGCCAGATCGGTCTCGTACATCGTGGCCGGGGTGAAGCCGGCCCGGGCGCAGGCGGCGGCGAAGCAGTCGCCGAAGCAGCCGTCTCCGGGGGTGACCGCCCAGCTCTCGTCGGCGAGCTCCGCCAGCGCGACCTCCTCGGCGCCGGCGAGCGGGTGGTCCTCGCTGAGCAGGACGAACACCGGCACGGTGCCCACGGTGCTCCACAGCACCGGGTCGCCCGCGGGCGGCGGGCTCTCGCCGCAGGTGCCGACGAGCGCGAAGTCCAGCCGCCCCGTGACCAGCATGTTCGTGAGCTCCCGCGCGGACCACGAGGTGTAGGTGCTCACCGGCGTCTCGGGGCAGCTGGTGGTCAGCCGCGCGACCAGCCCGCCCAGGATCGGCCCGTTGGTGGCGCCCATGCGGAAGGAGGTGATGCCGTCGTAGGTGTTGGCGAACCGCACCGCCTCTTCCTGGAGCTCCCGTACCGCGGGCAGCACCACGCGGGCCCGGCTCAGCACCAGCTCCCCGAGAGGCGTGGGGCGGGCACCGTAGCGGTCGCGCTCGAACAGAGCGCCGCCGAGCGTGCGCTCGATCCGCTTGAGCTGCGCGGTCAGCGCGGGCTGGGCCAGGCCGAGCAGTGTGGCGGCCTTGGTGATGCTTCCCGCCTCCGCGACCGCGGTCACGATTTTGAGGTGACGCAGCTCGAGATCCATAGCCGGAAAGTACGGCGCTTGTCCTTGTCCGTGCAATCAAGCCGTGTCGCGAAATTAAGACGTATTTCATTTGGAGCGTGACATTTCGGATTCGGAGAGTGAAGTGGTGGGCGGCTCCCCGCTGCCGCCCACCTGATCACGGCAGGATCAGATCCGCTGCCAGAGAGCGGGGACGATCGGCGGCTCCCAGCCAGGCAGCGCCGTGTGTCCCTGCAGGCATCGGTACTGGACCCCGCCGTAACTCACGACGTCGCCCGCCGCGTACGTGGTGTAGGGCGCCCAGGTGTCGCCCTCACCTCCGCCGACGGTCAGGGTGAACGCCGCCGAGTGGTTGGCCGACGTGCCGGTCCCGTTGAGGTTGATCGTGTACGTGCCCGCCGTGGTGCTCGCCGAGGTGGCGATCGTCACCGCCGAGGACTGGCCCGCCGTGACGGTGGCCGGGCTGAACGAGACGGTGATCCCCGAGGGCGCGTTGGACGACAGCGCGATGCTCTGCGCGCTGCCGCTGGTGACCTGTGTGCTGACGGTCGCGGTGACCGACTGGCCGGGCTGCGCCGAGGCCGACGACGGGTTCACCGAGAGCGAGAAGTCGTTCACCGGAGGGGGCGTGTCCCCCACGGCGAGCTTCCACAGGGCGGCGGCGATGGCGTCACTGTTCCGGTCGAGCGCGGTCGTGCTGACGTTGGCCGGGTACCGGTCGCAGGACGAGTGGTAGCACGAGTCGTACGCCTGGCCCGCCGTGCCACCCCACTTCTGTGCCTGGGCGGCGGACTTGACGCCCTCCGCGCCGGTGAACAGGCCACCGACCCGCACGCCCGCGTTCTTGAAGGGCGCGTGGTCGCTGCGGCCGTCGGCGCCCGTCTCCGGCTCCGTCTGCACGTTGATCGAGGTGAAGTAGTCGGTGAACACCTTCTGCAGGGCGGCGTCGTCCTGGTAGACGAAATAGCCGGCGTTCGGCGAGCCGACCATGTCGAAGTTCAGGTACGACTCGACCCCGGCGGCGCCGCCGTTCTGGACGTAGTACGTCGAGCCGCGCATGCCCTGCTCCTCGGCGCCCCACCAGGCGAACCGTACGTGCTTGGTGAGCGTGGGGTTACGGGAGGCCAGGGTGAGCGCGACCTCCAGCAGCGCGGCCGAGCCGGAGCCGTTGTCGTTGATGCCGGGCCCGGCGGCGACGCTGTCGAGGTGGCCGCCCAGCATCACGGTCGGGCTGCTGGGCCCGCCGGTCCAGTCGGCGATCAGGTTCGCGTGGGTCGCCCCGTTGTAGGTGAAGTTCTGGATCCGCGTGGTGTAACCCACCGCGTCCAGCTTGCCCTTCACGTAGTTCAGCGAGGCGGTGTAGCCGGCCGTCGCGGAGGCACGGCTGCCGCCGTTGGCGGTCGCGATCGACTGGAGCTGGTTCAGGTGCGCGGTGACGTTGTTGACCGCGATGTCCGGCGTGCCGGACGGCGGCGAGCCGACCGTGAGGGAGAACGTCGCCTCCTTCTCCACCGACCCGCCGGTGGCGATCACCGTCACCGGGTAGACGCCGGCCGCGGTGCTCGACGCCGTGCCGAGCGTCAGCGTCGACGACTGGCCCGCCGTGATCGTCGACGGGGCGAAGGTCGCGGTCACGCCGGTCGGCAGCGGGGTACGGGTGCGCAGCGTGAGCGACGGTGCGCTACCGCTGACCACCGCGCTGGTGACCGTGGTGGTCGTCGACTGGCCGGGCTGGACGCTCCCGGCGGCCGGGTTGACCGCGATCGAGAACTGGCCGCCCGAGGAGGTGCAGGTCGGCTCGCCGGACTGCGCCGGGACGCTCACCGCGTTCCAGGCGGCCTTGGTCGCGTCGAACTCGGCGCAGCTGCCGGGGAAGAGCGACTTCGCGGCGTTCAGCGTGGCGACCCGCGCCTTCGCGTGCGTCCACGGCACCGTCTTGGTGCCCAGGCCGCCCAGGAAGATCTTGCCGGCCTTCTGGATGCCGATGCCGGTGATCGCCGTGTTGTTGCAGGTCGGGCTGGTCGGCTTGCCGCCGCCCGGGTTGCTGCCCTCGGCGAGCAGGTAGAACCAGTGGTTCTGCGGGCCCGCCGCCTTGTGCACCTCGGTGTTCGGGATCGAGGAGCTGTAGCAGTTCGGGTCGCCCAGCGCGCTCGGGTTGTACATGTTGCGGATCGGGCCCGACCCGGTGAGGTTGAGATCCTCGCCGACCAGGTAGTCCGGCTCGTCATAGGTGGCCGGCTCGTTGACGTAGTGCTCGGTCAGCGCGCCGAAGATGTCGCCGGTGGACTCGTTCAGCCCGCCTTCCTCGTTGGCGCTGCTCTGCTGCATGCTGCCGGAGTACTGGAAGATCGCGTGGCCGTACTCGTGGGCCACCACGTCGATCGAGGTCGCCTGCTTGTTGTTCGCCGAGTTGTGGCCGAAGTTGGTGTACGACCCGTTCCAGTAGGCGTTGACGTCGTTGAGCCCGACCCGGGCGGGGAACGCGCCCCCGGACCCGTTGAAGCCGCTGCGGCCGAGCCAGTCGCGCAGCATGTTCCATTCCTGCTGTGCGGCGTACAGCGCGTCGACGCAGGCGGTCTCCAGGTTGGTGCCGGACCCGTTGCCCCAGCTGTCGGTGGACTTGGTGTAGGCCGTGCCGGTCTGGCCGCCGCACCGGAGCCCCGGCCGGGTCGTGTCGGTCATCGAGTACGAGCCGGCGGATCCGGAGGTGGCGATCGTCACCTGGCCGTGGTAGTTGCTGCTGCCGGTGCCCTCCCGGACCTCGTCCCAGGAGTCGAAGACCGAGCCGTCCGTGGCGTCGACGTACACGTGCAGGACGCTGGGAGCCTTCTCGCCGCGGCCGGTGACCACGACCTCCCAGGCCAGCCTCGGCCGCTCGCCCGCCGCGTGCACGAGCAGCGTCGGCTCGCCCACGGTGTCGACCCGGGTCAGCTCGGCGCGGGCCTTGGTGGCCGCGGCGTCCGCGGTCACCGTGGTCCGCGGGTCGATCTTCAGGGTGGCCCGCTGGCCGGTCGTCACCGAGTGGACGACCTGGCCCGACCTGTCGGTGGCGACCACCACGTCGCCGCCGTACACCGGCAGGCCCTGGTGCGTGCGCCGGTAGGTCAGGTACTGCAGGCCGTGACCTCCGGCGACGGTCCGGGTGAGCTCGAACGTGTCGTCGGCGGACGTGTGGAGCGCCGCCGCGTCACCGGCGAGCGCGCCGCCCGCGGTGCTGATCGCGCTCCTGCGCTCCTCGGAGCTCGGCGGGCTGAAAGCGGGCGTGGGGTCGGGGGCGGAGGCGCCCAGCGCGGACCCGGCCGGCGTGGATCCGGTCGGCGTGGATCCGGTCGGCGTGGATCCGGTCGGACTGGAGCCGGCAGGGAGGGACGATGTTCGTGCGGCTGAGGCACCGGGGGCGGTCGCCAGCGTGGCGGCGGCCATCGCCGTCGCGAGCACGGCGACGACACCGGGCCTGACCTTGGGATTCACTCTCGTGACTCCTCTTCAGGGGGGTGAGGGGGGAGCCCGCGGGCGGGCTGCGTAAAGCTGACACCGAGAGCGGGAGGGCCGGGTACCCTCCAAAAATCCATAGCGTCGCGATATGGAACCGTCCGCGCGGGTTCGTCTGCTGTTCGTCCCGCGCGGTCTCCGCCGTTGGTCCCGGTGTCCTTCTCGGCCGTTCGTCCTGTGCCTTCTCCGCCGTTCGTCCCGTGTCTTTCCGGGCCTCCGGACCCGTGAACGCCGACGTCCCGGCCGCGTTAAATGAAGCGACAGTTCCATGCCGTGAACGGCACTATGGATCCGTTTCGGGGGTCTTCCAGCGAGGAGTCGCAGGTGCACAGTGTCCGTCGCGATCTCGGTATGCTCCGGGATCGGCGCTTCGCCCTGCTCCTCGCCGTCCGGACCATCTCGGTGCTCGGCAGCGGGTTCGCGCCCGTCGCCCTCGCTTTCGGCGTGCTCGCGCTCCCGGGGTCGACCGCCACGACGCTGTCGGTGGTCCTCACCGCCGAGGCGCTGCCGATGGTCGCGTTCATGCTCGTCGGCGGCGTCATCGCGGACCGGTTGCCCAGGCACCGCGTGATGATGGCGGGTGAGGGGCTCAACGCGGCGGCGTATCTGTCGCTCGCCGCGATGATGCTCACCGGCTGGGCCCCGGTTCCCGCCCTGGTGACCGCGGCGGCCGTCAGCGGCGTCGCGACCGCGATCTTCTTTCCGGCGCTGACCGGGATCGTTCCCGACGTCGTCCCCACCGAGCGGTTGCAGACGGCGAACGCCCTGCTTGGGCTCGGTACCAACATCTCCCGTGTCGCGGGCCTCGTCCTGAGCGGGGGCGCGGTGGTCCTGCTCGGCGCCGGCTG
Organism: Microtetraspora sp. AC03309; assembly: GCF_020826795.1. Lineage (NCBI taxonomy): Bacteria > Bacillati > Actinomycetota > Actinomycetes > Streptosporangiales > Streptosporangiaceae > Microtetraspora > Microtetraspora sp. AC03309. The sequence goes on from NZ_JADDIL010000144.1 coordinate 5,486, forward strand.
GTCGCTCGCCGTCAGCGGCGCCATGTTCGCCGTGGCGGCCACGATGGTGACGGCGTTGCGCCTCACCCCGGCGGAGCGCGCGGCGGCCGAGCGGCACTCGGTGCTCGCCGACCTGCGCGAGGGGTGGCGCGAGTTCGCCTCCCGGCAGTGGCTGTGGGTGGTGGTCGCGCAGTTCTCCATCCTCGTGATGGCGGTGCAGGCGGCGCACGGCGTCCTCGGCCCGCTGGTGGCCAAGGAGAGCCTGGGCGGTGCCCCCGCCTGGTCGGCCGTACTCGCGGGCGAGGCCGTCGGCATGATCGCCGGCATCCTGGTGACCCTGCGGCTGCGGCCGCGTCGCCCCATCCTGGTCGCGACCCTGCTCACCCTGCCGACGGCCCTGCCGTACCTGCTGCTCGGGTCGTCGGCTCCGCTGTGGGCGGTGGTGGCGGCGGCGGTCGTGATGGGGATCTGCTTCGACGTCTTCGGCGTGTTGTGGAACACCACCATGCAGCGGGAGGTCCCGCCGGAGGCCCTGTCGCGGGTCAGCTCCTACGACGCGCTCGGCTCTCTGATGTTCGGCCCGATCGGCCTGCTGGTGGCCGGGCCGGTCGCCATCGCGATCGGGCCGCGCCCCGCGCTGCTCGCCTGCGCGGTGATCGTCGCCGGAGTCTCCCTGCTCGCGCTCCTGTCCCCGGGCGTACGCGGCCTGCGCGCTCCGGTCGAGGAGACGGTGGAGGAGCCGGTCGCCGCGGCTCCGGACGGAACCCCGGCGGAGGCCGGCGCATAGCCAGGCCGGGTCTGAAGAATCACGCCCCGCTGTGGCGCGGCCCAGATGGAGCCGTGCCACAGCGGTCCCGGCTAGCGGACGTGGCTCAGGCGGCGTCGCTGGACGTTCAAGGAGCGGCTGGCGCTGCTGGTGAGCATGGTCGGCACCCCGCGTCCGCCTTGATCGGGGCCGCCAGGATGACTAGCCTGATCGCCGTGCTGCCGGAAGGCGGGGCCGAGGCGATCGCGTCATCCGGGAAGAGTCCCGACCACGGCGAACTGCTCGACCACGCCGCCATGGGATTTGGGACCGACTGACGATGAGCGCGGAAGAGGATTTCAAGCAGGTCGGCGCCGAGCTGGCCGACCTGGGTGTATGGATCTCCAGGATGATGGGGAGTCCCGCGCTCAAAGATCAGGCGGGGAAGGTGTTCGCGAGCCTGCAGCGCGACGGCGCGATGGTGTTCCGGCTGGTCAGGGACACCCCCGAACACACAGCCGCGCTCCAGCTGGCCGGGGCGTCCCTGTTCGACCCCTCGGGGCAGGGCAGGGCGATGAAGGACTGGGTGGTCGTGCCCCACTCCTCGGCCGAGAAATGGACGGATCTGGCCGAGGCCGCCCTCAGCCGCCCACGCTGATCAGTAGGCCACGTCGACGGTGCGGCGGTGGGTGCCCGAGTCGGGCAGGACGCGGAGCACGGTGTCGGCGGGGTCAACGCCCGAGTCGGCCGCAGGGCGCGAAACCGGCCTCCGGAATGTGGCGGTCGCGCGCCATCGACAGTTCCCGGGCGCTCACGCCGGCGATGGCCTCAGCGACAGGGTTGACGTAGCGCATGGCGGTGTTCTTGTGCCAGGCCTTGCCCATGATGAGCTGCAGCGGAATTTCGGCCTCGTCGAGGTGGGTGGCGGCGCTGTGGCACAGCTGGTGCAGGTCGAGTCCGGCATGGGTGTCAAGCAAGACGCGGGCGTGGTCGTAGCCGAGGCGGGTCGGGTCGGGTCGGGT
>NZ_JADDIL010000145.1:0-7015 GCF_020826795.1 Microtetraspora sp. AC03309
GTCTGCTGGACGCGTATGCCAAGCCTCGGGCTGTGGGTGATGACCGGCCGCTGCGGGTGCGGAACGCTGACACGTTGATCGCCGTGCTGGAGCAGCAGATCGGCACCGAACTCCTTGTGCTGGTCAACGCCGAGTCCCTCCCGGACGACCCGACCGGTGCTTCCACATGCGACACGACCACCCAGGACACAACCGCGCTGCAGGACACAACCGCGCAGGACACGACCACCCAGGACACAACCGCGCTGCAGGACACAACCGCGCAGGACACGACCGCCCAGGACACGACCGCCCACGACAGCGCCGCCACCACCCGAACAGGAACCCCAACGGGCACGGAAGCGGGCACAGAATCCAGAACGGGACCGGGACCGGGAGCAGGACCGGGAGAGGGAGCGGTCACGGGAGCGAGCGTTCTCGCACACACGGCTGGTGCTGCTCAGGGCGCCGCAACTCAGGGCGCCGCAGCTCAGGACACCGTGATCGACGACACTGCCGATCAGGCAGCCGCAGCTCACAATTCGGGAACCTGCGGCACCGCGGTCAATGACACAGCCGCTCCCGATACTGGGACCCGAGACACGTCCGGCCTTCGCGCTCCGGCCCCGAACACCGCGACCTGGAACGCCACGGCCCGCGCGCCTGGCGCAGACCAGAGCAAGCCGAATACGGCCCACAGCGAGCCGGGCGCCGTCCAGAACCAGCGCGGCCTCTGCTGTAGTGAACCCACCGCGCCGCAGGACAAGTCGGCCGGTAAACAGGAGGAGCCGAGCGCGATCCAGGGCGACTCAGGCGCGGCCCGCAGCAGGACAAAACCCGCCCGGGGCGAGCCGGATGCCGCCCAGGGCGAGGGTGGCGTGGGTTGCGGCGCGCCGGGCGCGGTTTGGGGGAAGCCGGGTGTCGCCCAGGGCGAGCACGGTGCGGACTGCGGCGCGCCGGGGACAGACCGGGGGCAGCCGGGTGTCGCCCGGGGCGAGGGTGGCGCGGGCTGCGATGCGCCGGGGACGGGCTGGGGGCAGCCGGGTCCGGCGTGGAGCGGCCGGGCCGCTGACTGGGTGACACCCGACGGGTTGATCTCGGGCCGGACGCTACCCGGACTGCTGCTCGCCACCGGGCAGTTCCTGCCCGTCTCCGATATCCACCGCCTGGCCAACACCTCCACCCTCACCCGCCTGGTCATGAACGCCGACGGCGAGGTCCTCGGCATGGGCCGCAAAGTCCGCCGCGCCACCACTGCACAACGCAAGGTCATCCTGAGCCGCTACGCCACCTGCATGGTCGACGGCTGCCACCTACCCGCCCACCTCTGCCAGATCGACCACATCGACAACTGGAGCGACGGCGGCGCCACCGACCTGGACAAACTCGGACCCACCTGCCAATTCCACAACCGCGACCGCTACCGAAACCCCCACCGCTACCAACTCCGCCGGGCGGACGGCAAACGATGGGCCTTCACCTACACCGGCCCCCGGGCAGCCAGGCGTGCATGATCACATCAACGTCGGCATCACTTAGAGTTCCTGGCAGAATGCGCTCCGAAGGGTCCGGTCTGGAGGCGGCGGCTCATCCGTTGTCGGCTGTAGGTCTTTATCCCATGATGAGACCATGACCAGGGCCTGGTGGATTTTCGGGGTCTTCTTGATAGCAGCCGGTGTCGGTGCTGGACTATTTCCGAACCCCTGGGGCTTCGACGGTCACAGTGTCCTGACCTGTGGAAGCGCCTTCTTCAACGATGGCTACTCTTCCGAGTTCAATCCCAATGCCCAACCCGGCGACTGCTGATGGGGATCATTGCAGCGCTCCTCGTCACTGTGGGCGTGGGCCTCATCTGGATGAACATCTCCGTAAGACGGCGACGTACAAGAGCGATTTCCCTGTAGAGGTCATTCTGGTGGGACCCCTTACCCGATTTGGCTACTCTACGTTGTTAATTGGTAACAATAGGCATGTCTCGCCCCATACGCTTCCCGCTGCTCTTCGCGCCCGAGACGCCGCTGTGCCTCGCGGGCTTGTGATCCGTCCTTCCGGTCTGGGCTGGCGCCCCCGCCCATATGTCCCGCTCACACGTCCTGCCCACGTGCTCTGGTCTCGTGCCGAGGGCTCGCGGGGGCCGGTCATGTGGTTGGGCTATGTGGCCTGGCCCTATGGTCTGCCGTGCGGACGGATCGCGATGGTCTGCCGTGCGGACGGATCGCGCGGTGGGGCATACCGTCTGGTGATGAGGGAAGGGCTCCGGCATGCCCGTCATCAGCCTCACCGCTACAGACCTCACCACCGCGAGTCTCGCGGTTGCAGCCATAACCACCAGAGGTAAGCCCCAGGCATGAGCGCTGGAGGCATGAGCGCTGGAGGCGTGAGCACCATGGGCGTGAGCGCCACAGCACGAACCATCACGCAAAACATCACGGGAAGCACCACGGGAAGCACCACGGGAACCACCGTCGGTCTCGGTGTCATCGGCCTCGGTGTTGTCGATCGCACCATTGTCCGGACGGGAGCGTGATGGATCCCTGGACGCTGGCCTACGAGGGCTTCGACCCGAACGAGGAGGGGTTGCGCGAGGCCCTCTGCACCTTGGGCAACGGGCGCTTCGCCACCCGGGGGGCGGCGCCGGAGGCCGAGGTCGACGAGGTGCACTATCCCGGCACCTACATCGCCGGCTGCTATGACCGGCTCGTCTCGTCCGTCGCCGGATATGACGTGACGAACGAAGACATGGTCAACGCGCCCAACTGGTTGCCCCTGACCTTCGCAACTCCTGGCTCCGGGTGGTTCTCACCACGCACCACCGACCTGCTGGAGTACCGGCAGGAACTGGACCTGCGCCATGCCATCCTCCGCCGGCTGATCCGGTTCCGGGACGAGGACGGCCGGATCACCGTCGTACGGCAGCGCCGCCTGGTCTCCATGGCCGACCCGCTGTTGGCCGCGTTGGAGACGACCTTCACCGCTGAGAACTGGTCGGGACCTCTGCTCGTACGTGCCGCGCTTGATGGGCGGGTGACCAACAGCGGCGTACCGCGGTACCGCGACCTGCGCGGCGATCACCTGACCGCCCACGCCACCGGGGCGGACGGGGACATCCTCTGGCTGCGCGCCCGTACTCGCTCGTCGGCGGTCGTGATCGCGCTCGCCGCGCGGGTGGAGGCCAGGTCGCCGGGGCACGAGGTCGAGCGGGACCCGGAGATGATCGCGCGGGAGCACACCCTGGAACTGGTGCGCGGCCGTCCGACGGTGGTGGTGAAGACGGTCGCGCTCGTGACGTCCCGCGACCATGCCGTCGCCGGTCCCTCCGAGACGGCGGTCCGGCGGGTACGGCTCGCGCCGGGGTTCGAGCCGCTGCTTGAACGGCACCGCGTCGCATGGGACGGGTTGTGGGGGCGGGCCCGGCTGGACGTCGACGCTCCGAAGGCGCAGCGCAATGTCCGGTTGAACGTCTTCCACGTGCTGCAGACGTTGTCGCCGCACACCGCCGACCTCGATGTGGGGGTGCCCGCGCGCGGCCTCCATGGAGAGGCGTACCGGGGGCACGTGTTCTGGGACGAGCTTTTCGTACTGCCCTGGCTGAACCTGCGCTTCCCCGAGATCGCGCGCGGCCTGCTGCGCTACCGCTGGCGGCGCTTGCCCGAGGCCCGGGCCGCCGCGTCCGCCGTGGGCCTGTCAGGGGCGATGTTCCCCTGGCAGAGCGGCGGCGACGGGCGGGAGGAGACGCAGTCGCTGCACCTCAACCCCCGGTCCGGCCGGTGGCTGCCAGATCATTCGCGCCTGCAGCGTCATGTCGGGCTGGCGATCGCCTACAACGTGTGGCAGCACTACCTGGTCACCGGTGACCTGGAGTTCCTCGCCGACTTCGGAGCCGAGCTGCTGATCGAGATCGCCCGGTTCTTCGCCTCGATGGCGCGACTCGACCCCGGATCCGGCAGGTACGAGATCCACGGCGTGATGGGACCGGACGAGTACCACGACGCCTACCCGGGCGCCGCCTTGCCGGGGCTGGACAACAACGCGTACACGAACGTCATGACGGTCTGGCTGTTGCTCCGGGCGGAGGAGACTCTCCGGTTGTTGCCGCGGCGGTCCTACGAGGAACTCGTCGCGCGGCTCGGCCTCGACGCCACCGAGACGGAGCGCTGGGAGGACATCACTCGCGGAATGCGTGTGGACTTCCACGACGGAGTGATCAGCCAGTTCACCGGCTACTCCGGCCTGCTCGAACTCGACTGGGCGCGTTATCGCGGCGTGCGCCGGCTCGACCGCGAGTTGGAGGCCGAGGGCGACAGCGCCAACCGCTACCAGGCGTCCAAGCAGGCTGACGTGCTCATGCTGTTCTACCTGCTCACCTCCGAGGAACTGAAGGAGATTCTCGACCGGCTCGGCTACCGGACCGAGCCCGGCATGATCCTCCGTACGGTCCACTACTACCTCGCCCGTACCTGCCACGGATCGACGCTGAGCGCGGTCGTGCACGGCTGGGTGCTGGCGCGGTGCGACCGGTCGGGGTCCTGGCGGTTCTTCACGGAGACGCTCACCGCCGACGTGATCGACGTCCAGGGCGGCACGACGGCCGAAGGTGTGCACCTGGGCGCGATGGCGGGCACGCTCGACCTGCTCCAACGCTGTTATCTGGGGCTGGAGATCCGTCATGACGGACTGCATCTGAACCCGCTGCTGCCTGACCGGCTGGCCGGGCTCTCGCTGCGGATCCGCTATCGGGGCGCGGAGTTGTCGATCCGGGCCGATTCCGGCGAGATCCGGATCGGCCGAGCCGACGACGGTCCGGACATCGTGGCCGTGACCGTGCACGGCCGATCCGCCAGGCTGGGACGCCGCGAGAGCCGCGCCTTCCCTCTGCCGGATGAGACGCTCCCGGCGGCTGAATGCCTTTAGCCGGAGACCGGCGCCATGCCGGGGTTGGGTACCGCGAGGCGGGATGCGAGGATCCGGCTATGTCTGGACGTGGTGGTGAGGAGCATCTCATGACAGGTTCTGCCGTACCGGTGGCGTTGTTCGCCGCGCTGTTCGATGACGCCGCGCTCTTCCCGCCGGGGAACGCGCCGATGAGCGCGGCGATTCCGGGGCACCGCCGTCATCGCACGTCGTGGTACGCCGATTTCGTGGGCCCCTTCGTCTGCGCGGACACACGGCTCGCCGAGGTGCCCGCCGACGTCGTGGTCAGCGTCGTGGTGACCGGAGGCGCGGCGGCGATCGCCGGGCTCGGCCCGCTGCCGCACGCGGCCGCACTGGAGGTGCCCGGCGTCGAGACCGCGGCGGACGCCGAGGCGGCCGTGGCCGCCCTTCGCGCGGGCCGTCCTGAGGGGAGCGCCGGGTTCGTCGAGGTACCGCGTGGCCCGTCCAGGCCCGCCGTTCTCGACGTGCTGGCGGGAACGGAGTTCTTCGCCAAGTTCCGTACCGGCGGCACCGTCGCGTCGGCCTTCCCTTCGGAGGCAGAGCTCGCGGAGGCGATCGTCGGATGCGCGGCCCGGGGGCTGCCGTTCAAGTGCACCGCGGGACTGCACCACGCCGTGCGGCACACCGCGCCGGACACCGGCTTCGAGCATCACGGGTTCCTCAACGTCCTGCTCGCCACCCGCGCGGCGACGGACGGTGTCTCCGGCGCGTCCGGTGCCTCCGAGGCGGACGTCGCGGAGCTGCTCGCCCTGCGTGACGGTGCGGCCGTCGCCGATCTGATCCGCGCGTTCAGCGCGGATGACATCGACCGGGTGCGCCGGATGTTCCTTTCGTACGGCACCTGCGACATCGCCGAGCCGATCGAGGACCTGGCCGCCCTCGGCCTGATCGTCGTCCCCGATACGCTTGAGCAGCACGTGTGACGTCCGGCTCCGGCCGCACATCTCGGCTCGCACCGGGGGAGTCGCGATCGTGAGATTCGCCCCGGACTCCTTCGTCCCCGATCGGACGCGGACTCTTTCGTCCCCGGTCGGAGGTGGCGTCCTCGTCAGCCGGAGTAGCGGTGACGCTGCCCCGGCCCCGGTTCCGGCTCTGCCGGTCCCAGGGGGCGGGCAGCGCCGTGTCACATGGCGTGCTGTTGCGGCTTCGCCTCAACCCAGCGCTGGGCCGCGTCGGCGCTGTCCCGCAGCGTCGCCAGCAGGTCGGCCAGGACCTCGTGGTCCATGTAGGCCGTCTCGTTGATCGACGACGAATGTGTTCTCACCTTCTCGGCCAGGGAATCGATCGCTCCCAGGGCTCCGACGATGTGCCGGGTTTCCTCAGAATTCAGATCGCACATGCATTCAACGTAAGAAGGGGATACGCGGCCGTACAGGACCGTGAAGGTCGGAACCCTCTGTCCCGCCGGACACGCACCTCGGGGTGCCGCCACCGTTGACAGGCGGGCCGCACTTCTCACCGAGGTACCCGGCTGGAAGGATGCTGGTCGTGTCTCCCGAGGAGCCGGCCCTGCGCCTGCCACGAGCCACCGTCTTCGCGGCGGTGTGCGTCGGCGTCTCCGCGGGCGGACACGTCCTCGCGGGCGGCGGCCCAGTTCCGCCCGATGTGATGGCGCTCGGTGCCCTGGGTGCCCTGGCGTTGGCGTACGCGCTCAACGGTCGCGAGCGCGGCCCCGAGGTGGTGCTGACGGCGACGATCGGCGCGCAGGTCCTGCTGCACGAGTTGTTCGCATTATCCGCGCCCGTGACGTCGGCGGTGTCCGAGATCTCCGATGTGTCGACGACGTCTGAGATGCCGCCTACGCAGGCCATGCAGGCCATGCCGGTCGCGCTGTCCGATGCCGGACACGGCGGCCATCCCGGCCTGGGAATGTCGCTGGCGCACCTCGTGCTCGCGGTCTCGACCGGCTGGTGGCTGTATCGCGGTGAGAGCGCGGTGTGGCTCATGCTGCGCCTATGGGGCGCGGCGCCGTTGGCCGTGTTGCGCTGGATCCGCGCTGCGTCGACCGGCACCTTCGCGCCTCCGGCCCGGCCGGTATGTGGACGATCACAGAATTGAGCAGCCCTGTGCTCACGTAATTGACCAGGTCCCGGTCTGATTTCTG
>NZ_JADDIL010000146.1:0-7014 GCF_020826795.1 Microtetraspora sp. AC03309
CGCTCCGCGCGGCCGCCGGGACGCTGCCCGCGAGGGAGATGCGCGGCGTGAAGCCGGTCGCCGAGGTGCTCTCCGGTGTGCCGGTTCGGCAGCTCCGGCGGGACGGGGCGAACATCGGCCGCGGCTACAACCGGGCGGACGCGGCCGCTAGGGCGGGCCGTTAGGGGCCTGATAGGAGGAGAGCCCGCGCTATGACCTAGCGCGGGCTCTCGCCTGTTCTGAGCTGCGATCTAGCGCTCCTAGTGCTGTGACCGGAAACCTTCACCGGTCTCGCGTGTAGCCGCTGGCGTCGGTTGGATGTGTCCTACACGTCCGGCTGGCGCGAGGAGGCGCGGTGGGAGAACCGGTCCGAGTACGAAGACTGATGGACGCCGAAGGGCAGAAGCTGCAGCAGATCGTCCGCCGGGGCAGCACCAGTTCGGTCCGGTACCGGCGGGCGATGATCGTGTTGGCTTCGGCCGGGGGGAACACCGTCGCGGTGATCGCGCGCCTGGTGGCCGCCGATGAGGACACCGTCCGCGCGCAGGCTCTGCCCCTGGCCGCGCAGGAGCAGAGCCATGTCGCAGCGTGGCCTCGGGTCAGTCCGTGAAGACCAGCTTGGAGTACTGGTATTGGGTCTTGCCGTTCTCGTCGCCGTTATGGACCCGGCCCGTCATGACCTGGTTGGAGGGCGCCATCGAGGTGTGGCTGCTCTCCTTGTACTGGTCGCTCCAGATCGGGCCGGTCACCTTCACCTGGCGGTTCTGCCAGTACAGCGCGGCGGTGCGGTACCTCGTGGGGCCGTTCTCGTCCTTCTCGTGCCATCTGCCGACCAGCACCTGGTCGGCCGGGGCGACGATATAGCCCTCGCTCTCCTTGCGGGGCTGGGTCCAGTCACCGGAGTGCACGAAGACCCGCTGCCCGTTGATGTAGATCGTTCCGCAGTAGTACGTGGTCGGGGCGCTCTCATCGCCGACGTGCCTGCGGCCGGTGAGCACCTGGTTCACCGGGCAGATGAACTGGGAGTTCTTCTCGGACGGCATCGTCTTGGTGGAACCGGCCCGGACCTCGATCGTGTAATCGGCGGCCGCTGCGGGAGAACCCATGGTCACGGCCGCCAGCGCGGCGACGGCCAGCGCGGCGGACACGGTCGTGCGGTGATTCGTCATCGTCTTTCCTTCTTTCTCGTGCCAGTACGTCTGTGGGTTCAGCCCGCGAAGGTCACCGTCGAGTACTGGTACTGGGTCTTGCCGTTCTCGTCCCCGAGGTGCAGGCGGCCGGTCATGACCTGGTTGTGTCCAGCGGTCCAGGAGTGGTTGTTCTCCTTGTAGATGCCGCTCCAGGTCTTGCTGATCAACTGCACCTGCCGGCCCTGCCAGAACAGCGTCGCGGGGCGGTACCGCGTCATGCCGTTCTCGTCACCGGTGTGCATCCGCCCGGCGATCGCGACGCTCCCCAGGGCGGGTTCGTAGAAGGAGTCCTTCTCCTTCTTCTGCGTACTCCAGTCGAGCAGCGACACCCTGACCTGCTCACCGTTGATGAAGATGAAGCTGCAGGAATACGTGGTGTCGGCGTTCTCATCGCCGTAGTGGCTGCGACCGGTGAGCACCTGGTTCGTCGGGCAGGTGAAATTCGACCGCCACTCCTTCACCGTCTCGACGTGACCGCGCTGAACGCTGATCGTCACCGCCGAGGCCGACGCCGCCGAGACGGGCGCCATCGCCACGATCGCCAGCGCGGCTACCGCCGTCGCGACGGGCATGGCCTTACGAAACATTCCCATACTTGCTGGATCCCCCTGTGTTGCCGCGAATGGATCTCATCCGCCCCACAGGTCTAAAAGATCAAGCTTGGAGACGCCTAGGATTTGACTTGGGCGAGTGAGGGTCAGCCCCTCTTACCTGAGGGCTCCTGTTCGATCCACTCCCGTAGAGCGGCAATGCATTGGTCGTCCATCAGTCTTCGTACTCGGACCGGTTCTCCCACCGCGCCTCCTCGCGCCAGCCGGACGTGTAGGACACATCCACCGACGCCAGCGGCTACACGCGAGACCGGTGAAGGTTTCCGGTCACAGCACTAGATCGTCGCGAAGGGCTATCCGATTGTGGCCTTCCAGCCACCCCGCTGAAGGCGGATCATCCCATCCGGTGTGATCGTGGCCTTCGCCCCGTACAGAGGCAGGCTCCCGTCCACGAGCCACTGGTGGCGGATCTGGTCGAGGATGTCCCACAGACGGCGCGGGCCGCCCTGACGGACCGTCGGCGCCTCGTCATACATGGCGGACGCCTGAGCCCACGACCCGTCCGCGTGCGCCATCCACGCTGTGCGGCGCCCGTCGTCGTCCTCCTCGTACCAGTGGGAGATGCCCGGCGCGACGACCTCCAACATGCTCTGGAGCTCCCACGCCTCGACCACCTCGACGACCGGGTACCGGCCGCGAGAGGTCTCGCCGCCTTCCTGGTCGTTGGCCCGGTCGAACACGCCGCTCAGCCGGGTCGGGTAGTCGTCCCCGTGCCGCACCGCCATGAATCCGGCACGGTCCCACTGGACGCTCCCGACCGCGCCCCCATTGTCGGTCAGGTCCGCGACGACGATGATCGTGGTATCGCTGATGGTGGTGACGAGCCGGCCGCCGGGGCGGAGCGCGCCCAGCCACGAGGCGGGGATGCGCGGCACGGACACGGTCGCGACGATCCGGTCATAGGTGGCGGGGAGCGGCCCTGTGGCGTCCACCGTCGTGATGGTCGGGTGCAGGCCGATCGCGTCGAGGCGTTCGGCGGCGACCTTCGTCAGGTACGGGTCCACGTCGATGCTCGTCACCCGCTGGTCGCCGAGACGGTGAGCGAGGAGAGCGGCTCCGTACCCGGAGCCAACACCCACGTCCAGAACGTCCGCACCGTCGTACAGGTCGGCGTGGCCGAACATGCGCAGGACCAGGCTCGGCAGCGTCGATGACGACGTCGGCAACCCGACCGGACGGTCACCGGCTGTGGCGTGGTCGGCGTGCAGGCCGCCGACCCGGGTGACGAGGGACACGTCGCTGTACGCCGCGTCCATCCAATCCGCCTCATCGGATGCGCCATCGGCGAGGGTCCAGCCGGCGCGTGTCCGGTCCCACCAGCGCGGCACGAGCAGATGCCGCGGCACGGTCGCGACCGGCCGCCGCCACGGCGAGGTGGGCCGCGTCACCTCGCCTGTGAGGCGGGCCGCGTGCTGCTGCCAGATCATTTCTTCGGTCTCTCCGGCTTCTTGGGGTCGGTGACCTGCTGGTTGGGGTTGCAGAACAGTTTCGGGTTGCAGGCCGTCCGCTCTGCGGGCGAGCAGTCGCCGCCATCGGCTTTCGGCCGGCACCCGCCCTTGTCCGGGTCGCAGCCCTTGTCAGGATCGCACTTGGCGTGCGGGCAGCGCGGCGGGATGGCGTCCACGAGATGCTGCCAGCGCGGGCTGTGCAGGATGTCGGCGAGATCGGCGGTTTTGACGTTCCCCGCGGGGGTCATCCAGCGGGACAGGACGCACGCCCACACGTCGCCGTCCGGGGAGATGGCCGCCTGGCCGCGGCCGCAGCCGCCACACAGCTGCGACACGTCCGGCAGGGCGGCGGTGGCGCGGCCGACGCCGCGGACGCGGTCGATCCACACGTCGGCCACGCCGAGCGCTTCCAGTTCGGCGCGGGCCTGGCCGACGCGCTGCCCGTGGCGGGTGTCGATGATCCCGGCACGGATGGGGATGCCGCGCCGTACGGCTTCGGCGATGTTCGCGCGGGTCCGGGCGTGGCTGCCGGTCCGGTAGGTCACCTGGTCGTGCTCGGCCGCCTGGTCGCTGTAGTAGGACGTGGCGAGGGTGACGCCGGGCCGTGAGAGCAGGTGCCACCAGGCTTCCTTGACCTGGTACAGGTTGGTGTACACCTCCACCTCCAGGCCGACGTCGATCGCGTGGCCGAGCAGCTCGGCGAAGTTGGGGTGGCGGGTCGGTTCGCCGCCGATGAGTTGGATGCTGCTGACGCCGTGCGCGGCGGCGCGGCTGATCAGCGTCTGCCAGTCCTGCAACGTCATGGTGCCGTGGCCGCCGAGTGGGCTCGACTCGGCGTAGCAGTGGGTGCAGGCGAGTTGGCAGTTGCCGGTGATCTCCAGTTCGAGGTGCCAGCCGGCGAGTGGGAGGGGCGCCGCCGTGTCGGCGGATGGTTCGGTGAGCACGGTCATCGCGTGGCCCTTTCCAGGGAGAGGGGTGGATGGTGCTGTTGTGGCCCGTGGCCCCGGGGCGGTGCGCGCCGCCGTCCCACGGGGGCGGGACGGCCGGGTTCGCCCCGGGGCCACAGGTGCTTGCCTGGCAGACCCCGGTGTCGGGCCGTGGGTGTGGGCCGGACGGAGCGGAAGGCGCGGGGTCTGCCAGAGAACAGGGGCGGCTATCCGCTGCTGTCGTCGTCGTCCGGGGCGCCGCCCGGGTTGCCAGCGGCGGCGGCCGGCATGGTGTCGTCGGGCTGGGGGCGGTGGGCCATCAGTTCGGCGCCGGTCCAGTGCAGGATGAGCATGAGCGAGTCCATCAGCGGGACCTTCGTTCAGATGGGGTTGCGCATCGAGTCCGGCACAAGATTCGCCGGCGGCTGGTCTTTCATGATCTGGTCGTAGCGGGCCGCGATACGGAGCGCGGCGGTCACCGGGTCGTCAGCGGGGCCTGCCGCGTAGATCGGTCCACGGGCGTCTCGCTCCCCGGTGGGCCACTGGTACTGGCCCTTGGCCGTCAACACCAGGAGGCCACGCGCGACGGATACGAACGCGACCTGGTCGCCCTGGTGGACGTCCGCGTGGATCTCGTGGCGGTCACCAAGCGCTGCCTGGAGGCGGATCGCGGCCGCGGCCGCAGCGTCAGGGCGGCGAGGCGGCGGGCTGGTCCGGCGGGGCCGTGTGACGTCGACGCCGCCGGACCAGCCGGCGGGGCCGACGGACCGTGGGTGTGGGCGGTCGGCCGCCTGGGGGAAATGCCTGGGGGTCTGCACGTGGGCTCCCCTTCTCCCGTCACTGATTGGAGGTCGATCGTGACGGTAGGTACCGGCTGCGAGACGCATCAACAAGATTGCGCCGGTTTGCACGACGCCGACGCAGACAAACCGCGCTCTTGTTGATCTAGCAAAGTCACGCAAACCGCTTGGTGCGGCGGCAGCCCCGGTGCACACTCATGCAAAACCCCTGTCCGCGCCTGGCGAAGGAGACCATCATGGCGCTGCGGTTCCTCGGCAAAGACCCCGACAGCCCATCCGGAGACTCACCCACCATCTGGGAGGACACCGAGGCCGGCGAGTACGTCATCCAGGGCTACATCGTGACCTCGGTGGACACGCTCGCGACGGTGGGAGAGCTTCCCAACGGGGAGACCGTGCTCCGTCTTCCCAAGCGCATGATGCAGTTCTTCCCGGAGGTCAACGGTGACGCCCGCTCTGAGTCCTGACGAGCTGATCCGCAGCTGCGAGCGCTCCGCCATCCACCTGGAGATGCGCGACGGATACATGCTCGAGGATCCGGGGCTCGTCGCCTGGCAGAGCGGCCGCCTGGAGGAGACCGCCTCCTGCTACCAGCCGTGGATGACGCTGATGCAAGAGACCGTTCGGCGGGGTGTCGATGTACGGCGGGCCCGGATCGTGTCCGAGCCGCTCAGCGAGTACGTCAGGTTCGAGTACGAGATCAGCCATTTCAACGTCGCAGCCGGTGAACAGGTGCGTTGGCTGGCTCGCAGCAACGCCAGTGACTTGGCGCTCCCCGGCAACGACTTCTGGCTGATCGACGAGACATGGCTGGTGTTCACCCACTTCAGCGGGAACGGCGACGTAGTCGGCCGCGAGCAGACCCGGGACCCGCAGCTGGTGAAGTTCTGCCTGGAGGCATTCGACGCCGTCTGGGAGCGGGCGACCCCGCACGACCAGTACCGGCCTGCCTGAACATCGCCGGAGCACATTCATGGCCACCCCGTCGTCCAGCGCCCGCCAGGCGCTCGAAGCCCTTGGTATCCGGCTGCGGGAAATCCGCATCGACGCGCGCCTCACCGGGCGGGACCTAGCCGAGAGGGCGGGGTGGCATTCGTTGAAGGTCAGCCGGATCGAGTACGGCAAGCAGGCGCCGACCGCCGACGATATCCGCGCCTGGTGCGCGCACTGCCGTGCCGAAGACCAGTCCGCAGACCTCATCGCGTCACTACGGACCGCCGAGGGCATGTTCGTCGAGTGGCGGCGGATGGAGCGCACCGGTTTGCGCCTCGCCCAGGAATCCGTGAACCCGCTCTGGGAGCGGACACGCCACTTCCGGATCTACTCCTCATGGCTGATCCCCGGCCCCGTACAAACCCGCGCATACATCACCGCGCTTCTGACCGGCATCATGCGCCGTCGCGGTCTCCCCGACGACGTCGCCGACGCCGTACAAGTCCGAGTCGACCGGCAGCACGTCGTCCACGAAGGGGACCACCAATTCGCCATCGTCCTCGAGGAGGCCGTCCTGCGATACCCGATCGGTGGGACCGACACTATGGCTGGCCAGCTCGGGCACCTGCTCACCGTCGCCACCCTGCCGTCGATCTCCCTCGGCATCATCCCGCTCGGGGCCGACCGCTCCGCCCGGTGGCCCTCAGAGGGGTTCTTCATGTACGACGACGAGGTCGTGAACGTCGAACTGACGTCAGGCCACCTCACCGTCACGCAACCGCGCGAGGTGGCCATGTACGCCGACACGTTCGCCATGCTCGCGAGTCTCGCCGTGTACGGATCGGCGGCTCGGTCACTCATCACCGCAGCGATCGGCGCACTGGACTCCTGAGCCACACAGCTGTGCCGCATCGTCCAGGAGCCTGCACGGCGTAAACGACTCAGGGAGTCCCTTTGGATCAAGGGACTCCCTGGTCAATCGTTGCGCGGCCGAGAGGACTCGAACCCCTAACCTTCTGATCCGTAGGGAAGGGCAGATGCCACATCAGCGGCGTCCCGGGAGCAATGCTTGAAACCTGTGGATCTGACGGGAAGGGGTGTACCTTCCCGAATCTGATCAGGTATCT
>NZ_JADDIL010000147.1:0-6849 GCF_020826795.1 Microtetraspora sp. AC03309
GGCCAGGGGACGGGGGCCGCCAGGGCGGCGCGGGTAACGGTCCGGGCGGCGGCGGTCGCGGTAGTGGCGGGCTGCTCGCCGCGGCCACCCCGAGCGCGGAGCTCACCGCCGCGCTGCGGGCGGGCGCCTCCGCCTACACCTGGGTCGCCGCGACGGTCGGGTCCAACAACGCGGCGGGATACCAGCTCGCCTCCGGCGAACCGGTGATGGCGGTGGGTGGCTTCAACGGCACCGATCCGGCGCCGAGCCTCGACCAGTTCAAGCGGTACGTCGCCGAGGGCAGGATCCACTACTTCGTCGGCGACGGCATGGGGACCCGTGGAGGCGGCAGCGGCAGCGGCAGCGACTACGCCGAGCGCATCGTCTCGTGGGTGCGGGACACCTACGACGCGACGACGATCGGCGGCACCACGGTCTACGACCTGACCGCCCGCTGAGGATCGGCCTCGGACGGGGATCCGGGGAACGGCCCGCCCGGTCAGCGGGGCAGGCGGTAGGAGGTCTCCTCGATCAGGTCGCCCAGCAGTCCGGTCAGCTCGGGCCGGTCACGGAGCAATTCGTCCAGCCGGAACCGCCACGCCCCGATCTCCTCCGGCACGACGTCCTCCAGTTGGAGGCGCAGCCGGGTCTCGGCCAGCTTCAGCTGGTACATCACGCCGAGGTAGTGCCCGACCATGTCGCCCAGCCACCAGTACGCGTCGGAGGGGGCGGCCCGGACGAAGACGCGAGCGCCCTCCCAGGCGACTCTCGGGCGGTGGATGATGACTGCCATCGCTCCTCCCGGGCGTGATCGTACGCCCGGCCCGCCACCGCGTCCATCGCGTGCGAGGCCGTACATCCGGGCGGAGGGGGCCGGAGGGGCCGGCCCCGCGCCTCCTTGCACACCGCCTGCAGACGGGTGGCAAGCGGAGGTCAAGGCGCGTGCAGGCGGTGGAGCGTTCACTGAGTTCACGAAGCCCGGGGCCAACGGCCGGTCCGGGCGCCACGAACCTCAGGAGATCACGATGAAGCGCAGCACGCTCGGCCTGGCCGTCTCCGCGATGACCGGCCTCGCTTTCGCCCTCTCCGCCACCGTCGCGGCCACGCCCGCCATGGCCTCGGGAGACTACGGTCCGGACACCTGCCTCCAGGGGTACGTGTGGCGGACGGCACGGCCGTCGGACCTCGTCTGCGTCCAGCCCTCCGTCCGTGACCAGACCGCCAAGGACAACCAGGTCAAGGCGTCCCGCTGGACCTCCGGCCCGTTCGGGCCGCACACCTGCGTGACCGGTTTCGTCTGGCGCGAGGCGTTCACCGGGGACGACGTGTGCGTCACCCCCGCGGTCCGCGCCCAGGCGAAGCTCGACAACAGCAAGGCCGCCGACCGCAAGGTCTCCGCCCGTCTGTGGATCAGCCGGTACACGGTGCCGCCGCGCGACAACGGCGACGGAACCTCCACCAGCACCTCGGTCGACGACATTCCGCGGTTCAAGCTCAGCGGCGACCACTACAACGTCGGCCAGGTGAAGCTGTACATCCGGTTCGACACCGGTCGCCTGTACTGGAGCGGCGCCGTCACGGCCACCGCGCACAGCGGATTCGCCGGAGGCAGCTTCGGCAAGAACACCGGCGTGTTCGACTGCGCCGCCGCGGGCAAGCCTGCCAACGGCTACGCCCAGGCGTACGACGTGGTCTCCGGCCGCTGGTCGCCCCGCGTCCCGGTCCGGATCGGCTGCTCCGTGCTCTGAGCGATCACCGCGCCACCGGACAGGCGCACCCGGACGGACCGCCGCCTCGGCGGCGGTCGCCTTGGTGGCCCGGCGCCGCCGAACGGACGTCCCGGCGGCGCGTGATCCGGCGGCCGACTCAGCGACGGGTGAGACGGCAGGCGTCCTCCCACCGCAGCGGATCGATCGGTGCTTCGTGACGGATCAGGTCGGCGCAGTCGCCGATCGTGTCCGTCAGCAGCTTCCTGAGCATCGCGTCCGGATCGGCGACGCACGCCTCCGAGATCCCCCGGACCGAGAGCTGGACCGTGTTCGGCGCCGCGTACCTGCGGAAACCCTTGGCGGAGACCCGCACGCCGCGCCGGAACCTGTAGGCCCAGCGGGCCGCGTCGGGAACCTGCGCCAGAGCGAGCGAGCTCTGCGTGCCGACGCTGCCGTGTGGCCGCCCCTCGAGGCCGGCCAGCACGTGCTCGGCCGAGAGCACGGACACCGCCAGCGCGAGCTGCCGCTCGTGCGATACGACCGGCAGCGCCGAGGTCGCGCACCGCAGCGCGATGCGGGCGTCGATGCGCGGGTCGTCGCCGGTGAGCCCGATCACCGAGGGGATCAGCGGGGCCAGCGAAGGCCGGGCCGCGTCCGTCGTGTGGTCGTTGACCAGACGTGCGAGCCCGGCCAGCAGTGGATGCGTGCAAGCCGGATGATCGCTCCAGCGCTCTCCGGCGAGGAAGGACGCGAGCTCCATGAAGCAGGCGCCCTTGCTGGGGTTGCGATGCTTGCCGCGTGACAGCAGCGGCATTGCCGTGGGCATCTGATCGTGCACGAGAAACTCCCACCCGAATCGCCCAACATGTCGCTTTCCAGTGTGCGCCCAGGTGGCCGCATTGAGAAGAACCCGCCCCTCGGCCTCCATGTGACGGCCCGGAACGGACAATGCCGCAGGACGCGGACCGGCGCCGGGAACCCCGTATTCCAAGGGATTTCCGCGCTCGCCGCTTTGACGTTGGCAAAGTCGGGTTTCGGCGAAGCCGCCCATCGGAGAGGCCACGGGTCAGCGGATTCCGGACGGCGACGCGCTCGAGTGAGGGGTAATCAGGCTCAACGGAGCCTTTTGCCTCTAAAAGGTGACCATCGCGCTTTCCGCCCCTTAGCGTGAAGTGGGGAAGTTTCTCTAGGATCCTTGCCGCGGTCGACCTCAGCGGGCGGCAGGGTCGGGGATTCGACCTAGATCAATACGCCGTTTCGGCGTCATCCCGGGAGACCGATTCGATGCTCCGTACGCCAGGTACCACCTGGACGTAACCCATCCAAACGGAGTGATCTCTCATGCTCAAGGAAGCTATCTCGGCAGGCGCCCTGGTGGCGTCAGCACTCGTCGCCCCCGTGGCGATGTCCGCGCAGTCCGCCAGCGCCGACGCACCGGCCAAGGCCGTGACGTCAAGCAGCGCCACGGAACACCTCAGACCCTGCCCGCCCTGCGATGGGCATGGCCGCCATCGTCACCACCGCCACCACCGTGGCCGTCACCAGCAGCAGCAGCAGCAGCAACAGCAGCAGCAGCAGCAACAGCAGCAGCAGTGAGGAGCTGACTGCGGCACCGGCTGATGTCCGGTGATGTGGCGTCGTCCCGCGGGGCCCCGCGGGACGACGCTCTCGTCGTTTTCAAGGGCCTCTTGCTCGGACGTACGCCGGTGAGAGGGGGCGATCTCCCCGGGCTCCGACTCAGAGAGCCACGCGAAGGGCCCGGTTGGAAGACCGTGGGCGCCGGGACGAGGTCACGATGCCAGCCACCCATCGGTCTGGCGATGCAGCCGCTCCTTGGTCGCGGGGGGCGCGAAGGACGCGTCGATCCCCGCCCGGGCGAGCTCGGCCAGCGTTGGGTCGTCGTATCCGAAGGCGTCCCGAACCCGGGTGTACTCCTCCACCAACGACGTTCCGGCGATGGACGGGATGTCGGTGTTCAGCGTGACGACCAGGCCCGCCGCGCGCAGCCGCGGCAGCGGGTGGTCCTCGATCGACGGAGCGAACCCGAGGGTGACGTTCGACGACGGGCACACCTCCAGAGGGATCGCCCGCTCGCGCATCTCGGCGACCAGATCGTCGTCGTCCAAGGCGCGGATGCCGTGCCCGAGCCGCTCCGCGTGGCCGAGCAGGAGAGCCTCACGGATGCTCTCGGGGCCGCGCTCCTCGCCCGCGTGGTGCACGAGATGGACACCCGAATCCTTCGCCGCGTCGAGAACCTCCGCGAACGGGGCAAGGGAATAGGACTCCTCCCCGGCGAGGCCGATGCCGATGACGCCGTCCGAGGCGTACCGCGTGGCGAGCTTGAGCGTGCGCCAGGCCCGGTCGACCGACCGGCGCCGGGAGTGATCGAGGATGACCCGGCACTCGATGCCGTACGCCACCCGCCCCTCGGCCAGGCCCTCCAACACCGCCTCCAGGGGCATCTCCGGCCGGCCCAGCCGCTCGCCGTGCGACGCCGCCGTGAAGGTGACCTCGGCGTAGCCGGTGCCCTGCGCCGCCTCGTCCTCGCAGAACTCCAGGGCGATCCGCCGGAAGTCCTCCGGCCGGCGCAGGCACTCCCGTACGAGAGAGTTGTAGTCGGCGAACTGGCGGAAGCCGTTGAACGCGGGCGGAACGTCCGGAACGGTCAGGCCGTTCGCGTCGGCGATCTCCCGAACGGTCGTCCACCGGACGGTGCTCTCCAGATGGACGTGTAGATGGACCTTGGGCAGCCGCGCGATGTCCCGCATGTGTCCGAGGGTAGGGGCCCGGTCCGGCAGCGGGCATCCCAATATTCGCGTAGACCGTTGATCTGACGTCGAGTCGATCCGAACACACGGTAATCAGCCCCGACCGAGCCCTTTGCCACTTATGGGTGACCGTCCACTGTGGGCGTCCCTACCGTTGGGTTAGGTCGACACGCCGTTTCGGCGTCATCCCGGGAGACCGATTCGACGCTCCGTCCGTCCGTCCGCACCTCAGCTCGCGGCCCCGCCGCGTCGCTCCGCGGACCCGACACCACGAGATCCGGCCCCGCCGCTGAGCTGGGGCGGGGAACCGTCACACACGGAGTGATTTCATGCTCAGAAAACTTCTCGTCACCGGCGCACTCGTAGCGTCCGCCCTCGCCGTTCCGGTAGCGCAGCCCGCCAACGCCAGCGTCACGCCCAGCGCCACGAGCGCGGCCTCCACGTCGACGACTACCGCGAACGCCTCTGAAAGCTGCCACTGGAGACGGGGCTGCAAGATCTGCCACGGCAGAGTGGTCTTCTGCCGCCACCACCGTGGCCGTCACCAGCAGCAGCAGCAACAGCAACAGCAGCAACAGCAGCAACAGCAGCAACAGCAGCAACAGCAGCAGCAGCAGCAACAGCAGCAGCAGTGAGGAGCTGACTGCGGCACCGGCTGATGTCCGGTGATGTGGCGTCGTCCCGCGGGGCCCCGCGGGACGACGCTCTCGTCGTTTTCAAGGGCCTCTTGCTCGGACGTACGCCGGTGAGAGGGGGCGATCTCCCCGGGCTCCGACTCAGAGACCCGGTCGAAGTGCCCGGCGGGAAGGCCCGTTGCGTCCCGCATGAACGCGGCAGCAGGAGAGCCCACGGATGCTCTCGGGGCCGCACTCACTCCTCGGCGGGCGGGCATCCCAATATTCGCGTAGACCGTTGATCTGACGTCGAGTCGATCCGAACACACGGTAATCAGCCCCGACCGAGCCCTTTGCCACTTATGGGTGACCGTCCACTGTGGGCGTCCCTACCGTTGGGTTAGGTCGACACGCCGTTTCGGCGTCATCCCGGGAGACCGATTCGACGCTCCGTCCGTCCGTCCGCACCTCAGCTCGCGGCCCCGCCGCGTCGCTCCGCGGACCCGACACCACGAGATCCGGCCCCGCCGCTGAGCAGGGGCGGGGAACCGTCACACACGGAGTGATTTCCATGCTCAGAAACGCACTCGCCACCGGTGCGCTGGTGGCATCCGCACTCGTCGCCCCCGCTGTCCTCTCCGCCCAGCCGGCGAACGCCGCCGTCGCACCTCAGCCGGCACGTCCCATCTCGACAGCCACGGGTGCAGCGGACGATGGGGACCGCGACCGCCGTGGCCGCAGAGACGGCTGGGACCGCGACCACCGTGGCCGCAGAGACGGCTGGGACCACGACCACCGTCGCCGCAGAGACGGCTGGGACCACGACCACCGTCGCCGCAGAGACGGCTGGGACCACGACTATCGCGACCACCGCGACCACAGGGGCCGGGACCACTGGGACCACGGCGACCGCGACCGCTGGGAGCGCGGCCGGATGGAGCGCGGCCGGATGGAGCGCGGCCGCATGGAGCGCGGCCGTGAGCGCGGTCGCATGGAGCGCGGTCACATGGAGCGCGGTCGCATGGAGCGCGGCCGCCAGTAGTACGAGAGGCGGTTCGTTCTAGGGAGTGCTGGACACGACCTGGGACGAACCGCCGCTCAGAAACGACCCAGATCCGGCACGGTCCGGCAGATCCGTGTCATCGCCTCGCGGGGACGCCCGCGAGGCGATGGCGTGTCCGGAACATCGCAGGATGCCGGGGAGGCCCATCCCGGTCACAGGAGGGAGGGGGTGGGCCGGGGAGGTGGATCAGCCGCCGCTCTTGCGGCGGAACGAGCGCCGGCCGCCAGCGGGGCCGTGCGCGGCGTTGACCTTCGACGGGTCCTTGCCGGTGCCCGCGGCGTTCCGCTCGGCCTGGGTGCGCTTCTTACGCTCGAGGGCCTCGCGGAACTTGCGCTTCATCTCGTCTTCGGGGGCGTCGTGCTCCGGTTCGGCGGCAGTCATGCGGACCTCCTAAGGGGTGCATGCGCGCGGCTGTCAAGACCGGGCGCGGTTCACGCTCACCCTACCGCCACGCTCAGCTCATTGATCCAATGGGACGGAGTCGCCCGAAAGGCGGGCATGCGCAAGGGGGACATCGGATCACCACGACTCGGATCCGGCGTCGTTTCAGAGGTGGAGACGGGATTTGAACCCGTGTGGACGGCTTTGCAGGCCGCTGCCTCGCCTCTCGGCCACTCCACCGAGAGAGGCCCGTATCGGAGACCTCGCAGAGCGGAAGACGGGATTCGAACCCGCGACCCTCACCTTGGCAAGGTGATGCTCTACCACTGAGCCAC
>NZ_JADDIL010000148.1:0-6834 GCF_020826795.1 Microtetraspora sp. AC03309
GTCAACACCTGCCCAGCGTGTACGAGCTGCTCGACTACGAGCGTTGGGACGAGCGCGCGGCCGCGCGAGCCGAGGCACGCAAGGCGGCCAGGGGTAGCCGCACGGATGCGGCCAGGGGTAGCCGCACGGATGCGGCCAGGGGTAGCCGCACGGATGCGGCCAGGGGTAGCCGCACGGATGCGGCGGTTCCTCTTCCTCCTGAGAAACAAGAAGAGAGAGGAGGAGAATCCTCCTCCTCCTACCTCGCCAATGAGCGGCAGTCACAGCCGTCTCGTCAGGAGGAGGAGGCGAGCCCCTCAGAGACCAGGAAGCGCAACGAGGGGACTGTCAGTCCCCCCGCTCCGTCCAACGGCCCTGATCTGCCGACGTGCCAATCTGGTACCACGGTCCCGCCACCCCGGGACGGCGAGCACAACGAGCACCAGGCCGTCGCTGCCGATCTCGTCTCCTCGCTTCCCGCGCTGCTCACCGTGGGCGACAAGCGTCGCCTGACCGCCCTCGTCGTCGAGAACCTCGCGGCCGGATGGAGCGTCGAGCAGCTGCGCACCGAGCTGCTGCGCGACCTCGCCACCGCCTCCTCACGCACGGCGGTCTGGCACTCCCGGCTGCGTGACCTCGGCACCCCGCCCGCCCCGGCCCCGGCCGCGCCGACGCTGCCGCCCCGCTGTGACGACCCCGAGCACGACCCCTACAGCGCCGACAGCAACCGGATGCTCTACCCCGAGGGCGGTCTCGCCCGGCCCTGCCCCGTCTGCCACCCCACCTACCTCGGAGCCGCGTCATGACCGCCGACCTCGCCGCCGTCATCCCCGCCGAGCCCGGCGAGGACGCCCGCGACGTCCTGGCCGAGGCTGAGCGGCGCGTGCTCGGTGCCATCCTGAGCTGGCCGAAGACCATGGACACCGATGCCGTGGCCTCCCTGGAGGTCGCGCACTGGCGTGACCCGATCCACCAGGCCATCTACGCCCGGCTCGTCGACCTGCACGGGCGTGGCCGCTCCGTCGAGGCCGCGCACGTCATGCAGGCCATCACCACCGACAAGACCCTCACCGCTCACCAGCGGCTCGCGATCCTCCGCTACCTGCCGGGGCTGGTGGTCGAGGCCCCCGCGATCGGTGGGAGCGCCGCCATCGCCGATGACGTCGACTACATCCGCCAGGCCGCCGCCCGCCGCCTGGCCGGTCAGATCGCCGTGCGGCTGCACCGGGTCGCCGAAGACGCCACCCCCGAAGAGCTGGCGACCGCGCTCGACCAGGCCCGCGACGCGTTCGCCGCCGCCACCACGCCGGGCAAGGCCGCCGACGCCGGTCTCGGGGACGTGCTGGAGAACTACCTCGCCGGGGCCGACAACCCCACCAAGCCGGTGCTCGTCCCCGCCCCGTACACCGACCTCAACCGGCTGCTCGGCGGCGGGTTCGGCGCCGGCCAGCTCGTGGTGGTCGCCGCCCGGCCCGCCGTGGGCAAGAGCGTGATGGGGCTGGACATCGCCCGGCACGCCGCCACCAGCGACCGGCGGGTGCTGCTGGTCAGCCTGGAGATGCTCCACAGCGAGATCGCCGCCCGCTACCTCGCCGCGTCCGCCCGGGTGCCCCTTGAGCGCACCAAGCAGATCCCGACCAACCCCGAGGTGCTCACCGATGACGACTGGAAGCGCTTGGGGGCGATCCCCGGCCAGGCCGGGCACCTGAACGACCGAGTCCGGGTCGTCGACCCGGCCGACATGGGCGAGGGCTTCACCGTCGCCGCGTTGCGCCGACACCTGACCGCCATGCGCAAGCTCGGCACCCCGGCCGACATCGTCGTCCTGGATTACCTCCAGCTCATCACCCCGACCCGCCGGGTGGAGAACCGGCAGGTCGAGGTCGCGGAGATGTCCCGCGCGCTCAAGCTCATGGCGCTGGAGTTCGCGATCCCGCTCGTGGTGATCGCCCAGCTCAACCGCGGACCGGAGCAGCGGGCCGACAAGCGGCCCCAGGTGTCCGACCTACGCGAGAGCGGCGCCGTCGAACAGGACGCCGACATTGTGATCCTGCTGCACCGTGAGGACGCCTACGAACCGCAGAGCAGCCGGGCGGGCGAGGTGGACGTGATCGTCGGCAAGCACCGGGGCGGCCCGACCGGCACGGTCGCGGTCGCGGCTCAGCTCCACTTCGCTCGCTTCGTCGACATGGGCCGCCACTAGTGATCCCCTGCCCTCCGCTTGGCCTCTGCGTGGCCCTGAGAGCCCCGTAGAGGCCCGTAACGGCCCACGGGCGGGGGATTTCCCGCCCGGGGCGTTACAGAGCCTCTGAGGGCCGCGTATCGATCAGCGGCGGGGCTGACAAAACCTGCGGAAACCCTGACACTTCCGAGCCGCTCGCGTGTCACCCCATGCGCCGGGCCGACCCCATGGGAGGGGCAGGCGGCGGGCGACCTCATGGAGGCCCTACAGTGCGGCGGCCGGCCTTTTTTGAGCACGCCCCGGGAGACCCCGCGCCACCCTCTCCCGTCTCTCTCCCCGCGATCAGAAAGCGCGGCGGAACATGTCCACGATCGGGACCACGTCCTGGATCATCCGCACCTCGACACCCGCTTCCAGGGCGGTGCGGATCGCCGCCATGACCGGCTTGAGCTCCTCGTTGTACAGCAGCATCTCGTGCAGCTTGCTTGAGGGCAGCGGTTCGGGCTCAGGCCGCTCGTCGGTGACATCCGTGACATCCGGCGCCTGCGGCGCGTACCCGTACCAGTCCGCCAGGAGCTCATCGTCCTCAGCGTCCTCGCCTTCCAGCGCCGGGACCTCCTCGACAGTGCGCTGGAGCAGCAATTTCATGCGCTTCATGGCCTCCAGGCGTGGCCGCCAGATCGCGGGCGGGCGCACTCCCATGGCGACCATGTGGTTGAGCACGGTCGCCAGCGAGGCGAGCGCCCCCTTCCATCGCAGTTCTGCGGCGCGGATGCGGGAGGCGTCGTCGCGGTCCAGGCCGTCCAGGCTCGCGGGCGGCGTGCGCTGGCCGTCGTTCGTCCTGATCTTCTCGCGGCCATGCTCAGCCCGGCCGAGTAGTTCCTGTGCCTCGGTGAGCCGCCCGTACAGCACGACGGGCCGCACGGCTTCGGTGTAGACCTCGTGGTTCACGTGGCCGGCGATCCGGCGGTCGCTGGTCGGGGCCTGCTCGTCGCCGGTCAGCCACCTCATCGCCAGGCCCGGATGGACCGTGACCGTCGGCGTGATGGACACGTCATCGGCCCAGCCCAGCGGGACCATCAACATCACCGGCGGCACGCCCAGGACCCAGGCGAGCGTCAGCACCTCATCCAACCGGAGGCCCGCGCGCCGCCCGTTCTCCAGGTTCGACAGCACCGACCGGTCGAGGTTCGGCATTCCCGCCTCGGCACATCGGCGCGCGAGTTCCTGCGCGCTCCACCCGTGCGCCTTGCGGTAGTGGCGCACCCGCTGGGCCGCTACCTGCGTCGGCGTCACCGGATCGGGCCCGTCTGGTTGGGAGCCGGTTTTAACACCACGCGCATTTTGTGTCATGACGAATCATCCTAATCTCGGCTTGCGCTAAATCCACTACATCCGCCACGATCTTCACAAGCACGGAAGGGGGCAGGTCATGACAACGATGACGAGAAAGCAGGCCGTGACAGCGGACGACGGGGGTCCCCGCGGCTACAAGGTGAGCCGCGTGGCGGAGCTGCTGGACGCGCACGTGAACACGGTCTACGCCTGGATCAGGTCCGGGCGGCTGCACGCGGTGAGGATCGGCCGGACCTACCGGGTTCCGGCGGCGGCCCTCGAGGAGTTCCAGCACGCGGGCGGGCCGCGATGACCGGCGATCTCCCCCACGATGTGAGCGCAGATCAGCCCAGGTCAGACGGGGGCGAGCATCGGGCCAGGACACTAAGGCCGGGAGAGTGTACAAGGGCCCACATGGACACCACGCAGGACCACGCCAACCCCCTGGACCGGCCGACGATGAGCGTGATGGAGGCGGCCGGCCTGTTGGGAGTCTCCCGGGAGGCCGCCTACGACGGCGTGCGCCGGGGTGACATCCCCTCGCTGCGGGTCGGCCGGGCGATCCGCGTTCCTACGGCCAAGCTCGCCGCGATGCTCGGGATCGACCAGTAGGGCGGGCCACGTGACCAAGACGCGAGAAGGCGGCCCCCGCCAGGGCCGCCCCTCTGACGCTCCTGCGGCTGCGAGGAGCATAACCAGGACCTTCGTCATCGTCCCAGCTCCGGGAGTCGAACCCCTGGGGGAGGTGCTGTGGGCATCCACCTGATCGTGGAGGTGATGGACTACGCCCCGGCCACGCTGACCCACAGCGAGCACAAGACGCTGATGGTGTTCGCGGAGAGCGCCCGCGACGAGACCCGCCAGGCATGGCCCGGGATCGAGGACGACGAGACGTTCGCCCGCCGGACCCGACTCGGTCGCAGCCAGCGCTACGCCGTGGTCAAGGCCTTGGTCGCCAAGGGGGCGCTCGTCAGGGTCAGCAAGGGCCACAACGCCTCCAGGGCGGTCTACATGATCCCGCCGCTTGCCGCCGTCGTCGCGGCCGTGCAGGGTCCGGAAAACCCGGACGCTTCCGGCCTCCAGCGTCCGGAAAACCCGGACCCTGGATCGAACACGAAGGGTCCGGGAAATCCGGATCAAGCGTCCGGGAAATCAGACGGAAGGGTCCGGAAAACCCGGACCCCATCCCCTCAGTCCCCTCATGACCCCTCATCTCTCGGCGCGGCCGGGCGCGTGATGGAGGCGACCGGAGCCAGCGAGGAGGAGGCGAGGAGGATCGTCGATCTGATCAAAGCCGAGAAGGCCCCGCGCAGTCTCAACGGCTACGTCTCCACCCTGGCCGCGAACGGCGACCTGGCCGACTGGCTCCATCGCGTCCGGGCCGCCGACGAGGAACACGAGCTGCGCGCCTGGCTTGAGAAGGTTCGCGCCATGGGCGAGTGCGAGCACGGCACGCCTGGCGGCGTCGAGCTGCATCCGGTCAGCGGCGAGCCGCACTGTCCGCTGTGCCGTAGCGAGGCCCGCGCGCATCCGGCCGCGTGACGCCTGGCGGCCATCCGAACCTCATGGCCATCCGAACCGGCCGTCCCCGGGGGAGACCCCGCCGAGGGGTGGCCGGCGGGACCGCCGGGGAGCGCTGGCCCGGGTCGGTCAGGTTCAAAGGGTCCCGATGTCACCGACCGTGATCGTTTTCCGGTGTTCGGCGGCCCCCCGCCGGGACCCCCGCTCGTGTAGGCCCGTGTGGTCTCGCGTAGGCCCCTCTTCATGATCTGACTCCTGATAATGTTTCTTCTCAGGAGTCACAATCGACCCGGGAGGACCACCCCGTGACCGTCATCGAGCAGCGCCCGACCGGCCCCCTCGCCACCGCCGGCCACACCCCGGCAGACCTCTCCCTGAGCGAGGCCGCCCGCGCCGCGATCGAAGCCGGGGTACCGGAGTCGACCCGCCGCGCCTACGCCAGCGACTGGTCGGCGTTCACCGCCTGGTGCTCGTCGACGGGCCGCACGCCGCTCCCGGCCACCGCCCAGACCCTGGCCGAGTACGTCACCCACCTGACCGTCGCGCCCTCCCCGCGCACCGGTCGGCCGCTGTCCCCGTCCAGCATCGAGCGGGCCCTGGCCGCGATCCGCACCATGCACAACGCGGCCGACGTCGTCCCGCCCAACACCAAGGCTGCCCGCAAGGTCTTGTCCGGGCACAGGGAGGGCCTGGCCCTCGCGCACGACCCGGCCGCCCGCACCCGCAAGGCCGACCCCGCCGTCCCCGACGCCCTGCGGGAGATGCTCGCCACGCTCGACCGGGCCACCCTGGCGGGCAAGCGGGACGCCGCGCTGCTGCTGCTCGGCTACGCCACCGCCGCCCGCGTGAGCGAGCTGGCCGCGCTCGACATCGCCGACGTCCGCGAGACGCCCGATGGGCTGCTCGTCACCATCTACCGGCGGAAGATCAAGCGGCACACCGAGACCGCCGTGCCGTACGGCGCCAACCCCGCCACCTGCCCGGTGCGTGCCGTCCGTGCGCTCCTGGCGGACATGGCCGATGCCGGCCGCACCTCCGGGCCGCTGCTGGTGCGCGTCGACCGGCACGGCCGCATCGCCCCGCCGCTGACCCGGGCCGGGAAGACGATCGGTGACCCGGCCGGGCGCATGACCGCCGAGGCGATCGCCGACGTGGTGACCCGCATCGCCGAGGCCGCCGACCTGGACGGCCGATGGACCGGCCACAGCTTGCGCCGCGGCTTCGTCACCGCCGCCCGCCGCGACGGGCACGCCTTGGAGCGGATCGGCCGTCACGGCGGATGGGCGGACGGCTCCCGCGCCCTGCTGGGCTACATCGAGGAGGCCGACCGGTGGACCGACAACCCCGTCACGGGGCTGTAGGCCACGCTGAGGGACTTTCGGGAGTTTCGGGACCCCTTACGTGCGCGAGCGCGAGGGACGCCTGAGGGGTGCGGTGGGTCGAGCAGGGGCGAGGTTTCCCGACTAAACCGACGTTCACGCGCGTGCGCGCGCGTAAGGGCTGAAAAAACTGCGAAAACTCTCCGAGCCGGGGGCGTCGTTCCGTAACGGAGCGCGTGACGAAACGTCGCCCGGCGACGGCGGTTCCACAAATCGGCCCGGGGCCGAGGGGCATGATCGAATGCAAATTTTCTCTACGAACTCAAGGCGGCCCGCTCCCCTCCGGGGCGGGCCGCTTCGCGTTTCCCGGGGCCTTCCCGGCCAGGACCGCGGCCCGGAAGGCGTTCCTCACCGGACGGATACCCCGGAACCTCTTGACCCTGTACTCAAGTGCGTACACCATGAAGACAAGCAAGCCGTACGCACTTGAGTACAGGG
>NZ_JADDIL010000149.1:0-6760 GCF_020826795.1 Microtetraspora sp. AC03309
TTGAGCTTGCGCAGCGCGTCCGGCAGCGACCGGAGCATCTGCTTGGGGTCCAGCAGGCCGCCGCCGACCCGGCCCTTCCTTGGGGCGGGGGCGCGACCCGGCGCTTCGAGCGCGGGTGTTGACATGTCAGTGAATTCCTTCTGCGAGCGGCCCGAGCGCCAGAGCGGGGAGGAAGGTGAGGCCGACCAGGATGATCGTGACGCCGACCACCATGCCGACGAACTGGGGGCGGTGGGTGGGCAGCGTGCCCGCCGAGGCCGGAGTGGGCGACTGCCTGGCCAGCGATCCGGCCAGACCCAGCACGAACACGATCGGCAGGAACCGGCCCAGTGCCATGCACAGGCCGAGCGCGACGTCGTACCAGGGAGTGTTGACGGTGAGACCGCCGAACGCCGAACCGTTGTTGTTGGAGGCGCTGGTGAAGGCGTAGAGCACCTCCGACAGGCCGTGCGCGCCGCTGTTCAGCATGCTCGCGCGCTGTTCCGCGGACCCCATCGCCAGCGCGGTGCCGACCAGCACGAGTACGGGGGTGACCAGGAAGTACATCGACGCGAGCTTGATCTCGCGTGCGCCGATCTTCTTGCCGAGGTATTCGGGGGTGCGCCCGACCATCAGACCGGCGACGAAGACCGTGATCACCGCGAGGACGAGCATGCCGTACAGGCCCGCGCCCACGCCGCCGGGCGCGACCTCGCCCAGCATCATGTTGAACATGGTGATCATGCCGCCGAGCGCGGTGTAGGAGTCGTGGAAGGAGTTCACCGCGCCAGTCGAGGTGAGCGTGGTGGCGGCGCCGAAGGTGCCGGAGTTCGCCACCCCGAACCTGACCTCCTTGCCCTCCATCGCGGCCCCGACCGCCTGCGGGACCGTGCCGTTGTGCGCGATCTCCAGTCCGGTCAGCACGCTGACGCTGGTGATGGCCAGCACGCCCATGACCGCGACGATGGCGTACCCCTGTCGCTTGTCACCGACGATGCGGCCGAAGGTGCGTGGCAGCGCGAACGGCAGCATGAGGATCGCGAAGATCTCGACCCAGTTGGTCCAGCTGGTGGCGTTCTCGAAGGGGTGGGCCGAGTTGGCGTTGTAGAAACCGCCGCCGTTGTTGCCCATCTCCTTGATGATCTCCTGGCTGGCCACCGGACCACCGGTGATCGCCTGTTCCCCACCGGCCAGCGTCGTGATCGTGTGCGGATCGGCGAAGTTCTGGATCAGGCCGCCCGCGACCAGGACCAGGGCGCCGACGAAGGCCAGGGGCAACAGGACGCGGATCGAGCCGCGGACCAGGTCCACCCAGAAGTTGCCCAGCTCATCGGTCTTCTTACGGGCGAAACCGCGGACCAGCGCGATCGCGACCGCCATGCCGACCGCGGCCGACACGAAGTTCTGCACGGCCAGACCGGCCATCTGCACCAGGTGACCCATCGTGGACTCACCCGAGTACGCCTGCCAGTTGGTGTTGGTCACGAAGCTGACCGCGGTGTTCCACGCGATGTGGTCGGGCACCGGGGCGAAGCCCAGCGAGAGGAACAGCTTGTCCTGCAGGCGCTGGAAGGCGTACAGGAACAGGATCGAGACGGCGGAGAACGCCAGCACGCTGCGGGCGTAGACGGTCCAACGCTGCTCCGTGTCGGGCTGGACACCGATCAGGCGATAGATCACCCGCTCGAAGGCGTAGTGCCGGGTGCTGGTGTAGACGCGGTACATGTAGTCGCCGAGCGGCCGGTGCACGACCGCGAGGGCGACGACCATGGACGCGATGAAGACGATTCCCGCTGCGGTCGGCGACATCAGAACCGCTCCGGGAACAGCAGGGCCGCGACCATGAAGATCACGAGACCGATGGTCACGACCAGGCCGGTCGCGTTGACCGCGCTCACAGCCGCTCCACCGCCTTCACGACGAGCCCGAGAACCGCGAAGATCGCGATCGTCAGGGCGACGAAGATGACGTCAGCCATCCCCAACTCCTCAGATGCCGGATAACGTGCCTCGAGCCGCCCAGATGGACGGCCCGAGGTAAGCAAATCGCGGGTTTTGGGAGATTTCGCGCCTTCTTGACGGCTTTCCTACGCCGCCCGGATGATTATTGACAGCATTCCTACGCCCACGGTCGACGGGCGATCCGCCGCGCACGACGCCGGGTTCTCGCGCTCGGGGATACCGTCCCGCGACCGCCGACCGGCCGCATGACGGACCGCCCGCATGACGGACCGCCCGCATGACGGACCGGCCGCATGGCCGACCGCGAGATGACGACCGCTAGATGACGACTGCCGAGGCCGCACCGGCACACCCACCCCTCACTGAACCGTGTCGGCGGCGGCGATCGACGTGGCCCGGCGCTTGAGCCTGGCGTCGGCCACGAGGACGGCCAGGGCGAGGAGCGAGGCCGCGGCGGCGGCGATCGGCAACGCGGTGACGTGTCCCTTCTCCACGATCACTCCCCCGAACCCGCCCGCGACCGCCGACCCGATGTGCATGGCAGAGGAGTTGAGCGAGATCGCCACGGCCGAGGCCCTCGGCTCCAACCGCAGGATGCGGGCCTGCTGCGGCACCGGGACCATCCAGGCGGCGAGAGCCCACACGCATACCGCCACATAGGCGCCCGGCAGGCTCCGGGCGATCGCCGTGAAGGCGACGAGCGCCACGGTGACCCAGATCAGCGCCACCGACAGCACTCGCTCCGGGCCGAATCTGTCGGTGAACCGTCCCGCGAACGCGTTGCCCGCCAGTCCCGCGACGCCGAAGACGATCAACAAGGCCGCCAGCTGCACGACGGTGATCCCCGCTGTCTCCGCCAGCAACGGCCCCAGATAGAGCAGGACGGTGAATCCGGCGCACTGCGTGGCCGCGCTGACCGCCAGCAGTCTCAGCACGCGCGGGTTGCGCAGCACGCCGACCCGCTCGCTCAGGCCGATCACGCCGTGTCCGGAGATCACGCCCAGTCCCCGGAGCAGGCCGAGCGTCGCCACCAGCGCGAGTACGGAGATCATGACGAAGGCGGCCCGCCATCCGACCGCCGCGGCAAGCAGGGTGCCGAGGGGAACGCCCAGAATCGCGGCGGCGGAGAATCCCATGGTGACCACGGCCAGTGCCCTCCCGGTCCTCTCGGGCGGCGCGATCCGGGCCGCAGCGGCCATGGCGGCCGGGGTGTAGAGCGCGGCGGTCAGCGCCGCCAGGACGCGCGAGCCCAGCAGCAGCGGATACGACGGCGCTGTCGCGGACACGAGATTGGCAACGGCGAAGCCCGCAAGCGCCCAGGTGAGCAGCCGTCGCCGGTCGACGTTCGAGGTGACGACCGCCAGGACCGGCGCGCCGAAGGCGTACGCGACAGCGAACACCGTGGCGAGCTGGCCCGCTGTGGCCACGGACACGTGCATGTCGCTCGCGATGGACGGCAGGACCCCGACGATCAGGTCCTTGTCCGTCCCCACCACGAACACGGCCAGAGCAAGGACATAGACGCCGATCGGCATGCGCAACACCGTTCACTCAGGAAACACATCGCCGACCATAATGAAACGGCGTTCCGCCATGCGTAAAGCTCTCGCGGTCGGATCGGGCGACCCGCGGATCGTGGCCCCAAGATCGCGAGCCGTAGATCAGCTCCCGGCATTGACCTTCGGGAAGCCGGACTCCATTCCGGGGGCAAGCCTCAACCAAGCCATCAACGGAACCGCATCGACACCGAGACCTTCTTCGAGCCGGCCCCCGGATCGGACCCGTCGAACGAAGCCAGGGCCAGCGCCGGAAACGGAGCCAGGGCCAGCCCCGGAGCCGCCCAACTGGGTTCGGGCAGCCTCCGAGCTCTTGGGCCAGACCTTCGCATCGGCCACCTGGCCTGGCCCCGGGAAGTCGAACTCATTCTGGGGCGACATACGAAACAGCCCACGAGACAGCCCACGAGCGGGATGCAGTGTGATCACCAGGGCAGGGCTCCAGGGCCCCCTCTGGGACAACTTCCGGGTCGAGCCCGGATCGGCATGCCGTTCAGCACGACGGTCAGCACGACGGTCGCACGGCCTTCAGCGCAGCGGTCGCACGGCATTCGGCACGGCGGTCGCGCGGCGTTCGGCACGGCGCGACGGACGGGTCGTGATCGAATTCCCCCTTCCATAGGCGCACTCCGGCCCACCCCCCAAGCGGCATCGGCCCTTGACATAAATCTGAAGTTCTGGATGCTTTTCCTCTCGTTTGGTCCCACCTCTTTCTGAGAAGAACACGAATGGATGGTGGGTCGCGAAAGGAAATACCGACCGTGCCTGATGCCGAGAGTTCGCCGGATTCCATCGAAGAGTTGGAACTCGATTCCAGCGTGGACAGCATAATCAAGGCCGGGGAAATCGCCACTCGTTTCGCCCGCCGGGTCGGGCTCAATGAGGACGACTGCTACCGTCTCGGCCTGGCGGTCCACGAGGCCGTCGCCAACGCCGTCATACATGGCAACCGGTACGCACCGGACAAGAGAATCCACCTGCGGATTTCCGCCAGACCAGACCGCGTGACGGTGACCATCCGCGACGAAGGCGAAGGGTTCGATTCAAGCAGCGCCGCCGACGTGCCGATCACTGGGAGTCTGAGCAGGTCAGGTCGTGGGCTGCTGCTGATAAGGGAACTCGTCGACGAACTGTACGCGCGTCACCACGACGCCTTGCCGGGCACCGAAGTGTGCCTGACGAAACACGTCCGCCACTGAACCACCCCACCGAAGAAAGGATCCCGCAATGCCTCAGTTGACCTTGACCGAGCGTCGGAACGGCGACGTCACCGTGATCGACGCGGCCGGCAAAATCGTCATCGGAGACGGCAGTGTTCACCTCCGAGAGAGCGTACGCAACCTGCTGGACAACGGGCACAAAAAGATTCTTCTCAACCTCGGCGGCATTTCTTATGTCGACAGCTCCGGCATCGGAGAGCTCATTTCCTCCTACACGACCACCAATAACCACGGCGGGCAGTTGAAGCTCGTCAACCTGACCCGCAAGATCCAAGATCTTCTGATGATCACCAAGCTGCTGACCGTATTCGAGACCTACGACAACGAAGAGGAAGCGGTGCAGAGCTTCCGCTGAGGCTCGCCGTCTCCGGCTGGGAATCAGCGCACGGAAAAGGCAGGACCGGCCGCCACGCTGTCAGGGACGGCCGGTCTCCTGTATTGCCGACGCGTTCTCCGTGAGGATGCGCCGCTCGAACACCTTCACGAGGTGGGTGACGCGCGCGAAACGTGTCAGCTCATCCTCGGGGACTTCCTGGTCCGGCCCTTTCCAGACGATCAGCGTGGCCAGTCGAAAGATAAGAGCCCGCACGAGCATCTGAAGCCGTTGGTAGCCAGTGAGAAAGGTATCGACGAGCTCTGACCCGGCACCGTGGTACAGGAGCCCGTCGGCGACGACGATGGCATCGGCGTAGTCAGCCGGCCGCCAGTATGGCGAGAAGTCGATCACGGTCGGGCTCTGGTTCGGATGGAACAGCACATTGCCCGTCAGGTCACCGTGGATGAGCTGTTCGGGAGCCTCGACGGGCCTTCTGAGCCCAAGTAACCCGGACAGCTGCGCCTCGGCGTTAGTCGGCAGCGATTGGGACATCTCGCTCCAGGCGATGCGATCAGCGATTGCCCATGAATGGTCGCGGCGATCGAGAAAGTCGGGCCGCGGCACATCCCGCAACTCCCTGTGAAACGCTTTGCTGACGGCAAGCAGCCACGCCCATCTGCCCGCGGGGCCCGCCTGACCAGCCAGGAATTCCGAAGCCGTCCACCCATCAACCACGTAAGCACCATCGCGGGAGCGACAAGGACGAGGGACTCGGAACTCCGCCGCCTGCAATCCCGCAAACAAGCGCGCCGACCACTCGGCCTCCTCCCGGTTGCCCGCAGGCTTCACGACCGCATCACCGACGCGGAAACTCTGCCCTTGCCCGCCGGGAAGCGGCCGGACTACTCCGGCCAACTGGAAAGCCGCCAGCACGCTCGCCGGTGGTTCGGCAACAGTCCTCAAGGCCATGCCGGAAATCGTGTCAGATCGCCGATTCTTCAAGCGCGTGATTTTCACGTCGACGATGTGAACCATCGGATTGGCCATCTGGGCGAACCACAGAGTCGGGGTCGGAGCTGGGTTGGTGTCGGGGCCGGTGTCCGTAGGCGCTACGACGGGGGCTTGCTCCGGCCGGCCGTGATAGTTGCGATCAGGTGCATACCGCTGTCGCGGTCGCGGGCGCGGTGGTTGCTGGCACGGTCTTACGCCGGCCTCCACAAACCCCCGCCTCCGCGCCCCGCTCTCCCGCCGTATCCCCCGCGGAGGTGACCTCCAGGCCGAGGATCTCCCTGCAGCCGTCGATGTTCATGCTGGGGGCCCATCCGAACGCATGCTCCCGGCCGCTGTGCCTTTCGTGCCTCGCGGCCTATCCGAATGCATGCTCCCGGTCGCCGTGCCTTCAGTTCCCCTCGGCCCATCGGGGGCCGAGGCAGGTGCGGCGGCTCAGTGGGAGCCCTCCCCCTTCCTCTTCCCCTGGCCGTGGCCGTGGCCGCGCGCCTGCCCCGTAGCCGTGGGTGGCGTCCGGCGGCCGTCGCCTCTCGGTAGCGGCCCGGGCCCCAGCGGTGGGCTTGCGTCTTCGGCTCTGGAGCCCGGCGAGATCACCAGCCAGGTCTGCCAGCCTGTGGCCTTGACCACGTGCGGGATGGCGGTCCCTGTCCCTATCCCTGTCCCTGTCACGGTCACTGTCTGCGGGCCCAGGCGCGGGGGCGGTGTTTGGGATAGCGGTGG